>NZ_JACBXC010000022.1 GCF_013870535.1 Streptomyces phytophilus
CACTATCGCGCCCGCCGGAACCCCCACTTCGGGCACCCCGCCGCCACGCCCGCGGGACATCCCTAGAATTGGCGGGTTCGCGGCCCCGAAGGACCGCGGTCACCGGAGGCGGAGGGAACGGGCATGTCCCAGCAGCGACCGGGCGACGCCGGGGCGCCGACGATGCGTGACGTCGCCGACCGCGCCGGGGTCAGCACCATGACGGTGTCACGGGTCCTGAAGCGCGACGCCCGCGTCAGCGAGGGCACCCGGCGGCGCGTCCTGGCCGCCGTCGACGACCTCGGCTACCGGCTCAACGCGACCGCGCGCAGCCTGCGCCTGGGCGGCAGCGGCATGATCGGGCTGATCGTCACCAACCTCGCCAACCCCTTCTACTCGCGGCTCGCCCTCGGCGTCCAGGAGGTCGCCTCGCAGCACGGGCTGAGCATGCTGCTGAGCAACACCGGCGAGCAGCTGGACCGCGAGCGCGGGCTGGTGGAGGATCTGGCGTCGCGGCAGGTCGCGGGCATGATCGTGGTCCCGGCGGGCGGCAGCCACAGCCACCTCACGCCCGCGGCGCTGCGCGACATGCCCGTGGTGCTGGCCT
The DNA here is from genome assembly GCF_013870535.1 of Streptomyces phytophilus. Taxonomy (GTDB): domain Bacteria; phylum Actinomycetota; class Actinomycetes; order Streptomycetales; family Streptomycetaceae; genus Streptomyces; species Streptomyces phytophilus. The sequence goes on from NZ_JACBXC010000022.1 coordinate 587, forward strand.
CCCGGCCGCCGTCCGGCATGGAGGCCGACTGCGTCCTCGTCGACGACTTCGGCGGCGCCCGCGACGCCACCGCCCGCCTGATCGCCGCGGGCCACCGCCGCATCGGCTTCCTCGGCAACCCGCCCGCCATCCACACCGGCGCCGAGCGCTACCGCGGCTACCGCGCCGCCCACGAGGAGGCCGGTCTCGAACCGGACGACCGGCTCGTACGGCGCGGGCTGACGGACGTGGCGGCGGCGGAGCGGGCGGCGCTCGGGCTGCTGGCGCCGGAGGGTTCCGCGGACGCCGGAACCGCCCCCACGGCCCTCTTCTGCACCAACAACCGCCTCACCCAGGGCGCCATCCGTGCGGTCCGCGCCCTCGAACTGCCCGTCGCGCTCGCCGGGTTCGACGACTTCGACCTCGCCGATGTCCTCGGGATGCCGCTGACCATCGTGTCGTACGACGCCGACGAGATGGGCCGGCAGGCCGCGCGGCTCCTCATCGACCGCATCAACGGCGGCCCCGCCGCCTCCTGGCCCCCGCGGCGCACCGTCCTGCCCACGCACGTCCTGCGCTACGGGCCGCAGTGACCCGGCGGCGCCGTCAGACGTCCACCTCGTACGTGAGGGCGAGGTCGGCGTTGCCCGTCACCCGGAGCGGCACGCGCACGGCCGGGTTCAGGCTGTCGTTGACGGCCGGCAGGGCGGCGCGCAGGTCGGCGGGCGGCGGCTGGGTGTAGAGGTCGAAGCCCTCGTCGAGCACGGCCCGGAGGCCGGGGGCGGCGCACGTGTAGTTCAGCAGCCGGTCGTGGGTGGTGTGCTGGACGTGCAGTTCGACGGTCTCGGTCGCGTACGCGGCCGCGAGGAACTCCTGCACGTTGCCCTCCCGGAGCAGCAGCCCGGTGTCCAGCTCGACCGCCATGGCGGGCATGACGAGCGTGGCGCGCAGGAACCCCTCGTGCGCGTCGAGGTACAGCACCGCGCCGTCGGCGGCGACCGCCTCGCCCAGGCCGTACAGGTCGGCGCGCAGCCGCGGCGTCATCCGGACGACGATCCCGGGGCGGCCGGCGAAGCCCATGAAGACCACGCCGTCCTCCTCGGCGAACGTGCGGTGCTGCATGACGACGGCCACCGGTCCGGTGCCGGGCGGATGGAGCGAACGGGCGTGTGCGGCGAGCCGGTCGGTGAAGCTGGAGACCGTGATCCGCGGGAGCTGCCGGTCGCCGAGCAGCAGCCCTGGCCGGTCGGCAGGACCGGGCTTGCGGGGGTCGATCACGTTGACCGAGATGCTGCCCGTACCGCCGGAGCGGCCGGTGCCGCCGCGCGGAGTCTTCCCTCTGCGGTCACGTCGCCAGAACGCCATACGGGAACGCTAGCGGGCCCGTATGGGGACGGGTCCCGGAACGGCGGAGGCGGCGGCGGGGGGGCGGGGGCGGCGGGCCCGGAGCGGCGGGCCCGGCGCGTACGGCGTCGTCAGCAGGACATGCCGTTGGGCTCGTCGATCTCGACCGAGCTGAAGAAGTCCTGGAAGGACGAGAAGAAGTTGCCCTTGCCGCCGGGGCTGGTGACGGCCATGCAGCCGGCGTAGTCGGCGTCGGACCACAGGTTGATCCAGTAACCCGTCCGGTTCCAGTCCGACTTGGCGCGGTCGTCCATCCCGACCGCGGCCAGGTCCGGGGTGTCGTCCTTGAGGGCCACCATGTCCCCGGTGCCGTCCGCGCCCGAGAACAGGCAGTAGTGCTCCGCCGGACAGCGGTCGTAGCCGTCGGCCACCGCCTGGGCGGACGCGCCCGGGGCGGCCAGCAGGGCGGCGGCGGCCGCGGCGGTGGTGACGAGGGCCGCGTACAACTTCTTGGTCATCTCTCTCCTCGGTGGGGGGCACAACCTGAACAACACCCCGCCGCCCACGGGTGACCCGGGGCGGCGGGGGAGCCGACCAGGAGCGGCGCACGCCGCTCGGTTCTCCTCGGACGATCGCTGCGGCCGACAGTCCGAGATCTGATGGTACGCACCGAGTTTGGAGCATTCATCCCAGGGCGTCAACGTGGCCTCTGCGCACGCGACTCGACGAGGAGACTGCCGGAGCGTATGCAGACGGACTGTGCAACCGCTTGGCGCCGACTTGGCACCGCTTCTTCGCCGGTCGGGAATCCAAGCCGGCGCCCATTCGCTCTCCAGTGCGGCACGAGGCGACCGGCCGATAATGAGTGCAGCGCACGGATGGTGGAACTGGCCTGCGGGGGAGGTCGATCCGGTCATGACCGCGGAGGAGAACGCGCCTTTCCGCCCACCGGCGGACCGGGAACGCCCGGAGACCGAGGCGGATTCGGCAGCGGACCTTGCAGCGGACTCGGCGGACCTGGCCGTGTCCACGGTCAGGCTCCTCACCCGCGTCACGGCCCGCATCGAGGACTTACTGACGGCCGAGCGCAAGACGTGGGGCGACGTCGACGCCCGGATGACGCGGCCGATAGACGCGATCGCCCACCTCGTCGGGGCCGGCGGCAAGCGGCTGCGCCCGACGTTCTGCATCAGCGGCTACCTCGCCGCCGGCGGCGCACTCGACGGCGCGCAGGCGGAGGACGCGGTCGTCTCGGCCGGCGCCGCGCTGGAGCTGCTGCACGCCTTCGCGCTCATCCACGACGACGTCATGGACAACGCCCCCACCCGCCGCGGCCGTTCCACCGCCCACATGAAGCACGCCGGCATCCACGCCGACCACGGCTGGGCGGGCGAGGCCCGCCGCTACGGCGAGGGCGCCGCGATCATCGCCGGCGACCTGGCGTACGGCTACGCCCACACCGCCGTCGAGGCCCTGTCGGGTCCGGCGCGCCGGGTGTGGAACCACCTCGGCACCGAGATGATCCTCGGCCAGCAACTCGACATGTCCCTGGCCGCGGAACTCGCCCCCGACCCGGCCCTGGCGCGCTACGTCGCCGTCTGCAAGTCGGGCCAGTACACGATCCACCGCCCCCTGTCCCTGGGCGCGGTGATCGCGGGCCGCGACGACCTGAACGAGGTCTTCGAGGCGTACGGCGTGGCGGCGGGCGAGGCGTTCCAGCTCCGCGACGACCTCCTCGACGCCTTCGGCGACCCGGAGGTCACGGGCAAGCCCGCGGGCCTCGACATCAGCGAGCACAAGATGAACCTGCTGCTCGCGCTGGCGGCGACGAAGGACGCCGAGGTGGCGCGCCTGGTCGCGGACGGCCGGCACTGGGACGCGGACCGCCTCCACGGGGCGCTGCTGGCGTCGGGGATGCGGCAGGAGGTCGAAAAGCGCATCGGCGAGCTGGTGGCGACGGCCCGCGAGGCACTGGAGAACGCGCCGCTGGCACCGGGCTGGCGGCAGCGGTTGGGGGAGATGGCGGTCCAGGTCGCGTACCGCGACCACTGACGCCGTCCTCTGCGGACACCGCGCCCTCGTCCCCGGGTCGGTCGGGGACGAGGGCGCGGGAGCGACCGGTTCGGCGCGGCACCGGCCGGTGCTACGCGCCGGGGAGGTGGCCCGTGAACGTGGTCTGGAAGAACGCGTTCTTGCGGAAGTGCTCCAGATACCGCGGGTCGCTCACCTGGAGGGTGAAGGAGGCGGACGTACCCCCGTCCCCGTCGATTTCGAAGTCGTCGTCCTCGGCGATCTCCCAGGAGACGATGATCTCCTCGGTACGGCGCGCGAAAGCGCCGGGCTCCGGCACGAGGTCGATGTAGTGGACGCCGTCCGAGAAACCCCGCCCGCCGTACGGGTGGATGCGGCCCCGGTAGAACTCCTCCGCCTGCACGCGCGGTATCCGCACCTCGGTGGAGCCGTCCTCCAGCAGGAATCCCTTCTTGTCCACGCGCGCCTTCGGGCCGAAGTACAGCTCGTACAACTCCTTGAACTCGGCCTCCATCGCGGGCGATACGGACCCGGGACCGAAGTCCCCGCGCTCGTTCCAGCCCTCCATGATGAGCTGGAGCCCGAAAGCGGGTCCCTGGTTGAACCCGTAGTTGTCGGGGTCGCGGTACTGCACGGTGCCGGAAAGGGTGGTGCCGCGGGTCGCATCGGTGTAGACGTCGAAGATCATGGTCATGCGGCAGGAGCCTAGTGAGCGGGACTGACATCGGGCCCGATACGGAAGAAGCGGCAGGTCACCCGCTCAGTAATAGCCCTTTGCGCCGTCGATCAGCTCCCGGACGATATCCGCGTGCCCCGCGTGCCGCCCGGTCTCCTCGATGAGGTGGGTGAGGATCCAGCGCAGGTTCGCCCGGTTCCGCGGGAAGTCGGGGTGGCGGGCGACGTCGTCGAGGGAGGCGGCGGCGATGATCTCGTCGCTGTGGACGCACTGCGCTTCGTAGTCCGCGAGCACCTGCGCGAGGGTGACGCCGTCGGTGGACCAGTCGGCGTCCTCGGGCGCGGACTCGTCGAAGGCCGGGTTCGGCGTGCTGTCCCCGCCGAGGAACACGACGTCGAGCCAGGTGTGCTCGGTCCAGCGCGCATGGACGAGGAGCCCGGCCATGGTCATGAGCGGCGAGGTCGGGACGACGGAGCGGCGGGCGTCCTCCTCGCTCAGGCCGTCGCACTTCCACCTGAGGATCTTGCGCTGGAGTTCGAGCCAGCCGGTGAGCGAGGTGCGTTCGTCGGCGAGGAGAGGAGGACGTTCGAAGGTTCGCGACATGGTTGCGGACGTTAGCGCGGGCGGTGGCGAGTTTTCGACGTGTTTTAGCGGGGACGGGCGCCGGTCACGCAACCGGCTTTTGGCGGGCGCCGGTCACGCCTCCGGCCTGGCGGGCGGCTTCCACCCCTCCCGCCGGTCGGCGCCGTCACGCCTCGGGCTTCCTCGCCATCACCACCACCCCCGGCCCCGTCTGCCCGTCCCCCGGCAGCCGCAGCTCCGCGACCACCCGCAGCCCCGCCCCTTCGACCAGCGCCGCGAACTCCTCCGGCCGCCACCTGTGCGTCGTCCAGCGCACGCCCTCGCTTCCGTACGCCTCCGTCCGCACCACGTCCCCCTCCCCCACGTGCGTCGCGGTGAGGAAGTGCCCGCCCGGCTTCAGGGCGCGCGCGAACGAGGCCAGCACCTGGGGCAGCACCTCGCGCGGCAGGTTGAACAGCGACCACCACCCGAGCACCCCGCCCAGCGACCCGGCGTCCAACTCCAGCTCGGTCGCCGACGAGACGCTGAAGCGGCACTGCGGATGCAGCCGGCGGGCGTTCTCGATCATGCCGGGCGAGAGGTCCACACCGGAGACGTCCAGGCCGCGTTCGGCAAGATACGCGGTCACCTGGCCCGGACCGCAGCCGACGTCGAGGACGGGGCCGCGGGCGGGACCGGAGCCGGCGACGGTGTCGGCGAAGGCGTCGACCGGGGCCTTGAGCCAGGGGTGGCGGCGGATGTCGCCCATTCCCGTCGTCCGGAGCAGGTGGGCGTAGTTGTCGGCCACCTGGTCATAGGACTTGCGGACGGCGTCGAGGTCTGCCGGGCGGTCGATGCGGGGTGCGGGAGTGGGTACGGGAGCGTGCATGCGGCCAAGGTAAGGCAGAGGTCTGACAGCGGAACGGTACGGCCGTCAGTCCTTGCGCCCCACGCCCGCGTAGATGCCGATCTCGCCGTACCGCGCCGGCGGCGGGGTGTCCGGGCGCCAGAACGGGACCTGCACCAGGCCGGGTTCGACGAGGCCGAAGCCGTCGAAGAACGGCTCGATCTCCGCGTACGGGCGCAGGTTCAGGCCCGCGGTGGCCTTGTTGTAGACGGCCTGCGCGTCCGTGCGGTCGGCGAAGTCGCCGGTGGCGTGCGAGAGCACCAGGTAGCTGCCGGACGGCAGCGCGTCGCGCAGGGTGGCGACGACCTGCCGGGGCTCGTCCGCGTCGGTGAGGAAGTGGAGCACCGCGACCAGGAACACCGCGACCGGCTCGTCGAAGTCGAGGACCCGGCGGACGTCGGGGTGGTCCAGGATGGCCCGTACGTCCCGGACGTCGGCCAGCACGATGCTGGTCGCACCGGAGTCGCTGAGCAGCGCGTCGGCGTGGGCGCGGACGATGGGGTCGTTGTCGACGTAGACGACGCGCGTGTCCGGCGCGGTCTCCTGGGCGGTCTCGTGCACGTTCGGGGCGGTGGGCAGGCCCGTACCGATGTCGAGGATCTGGCGGATGCCGCTGCCGACGACGTGGCGGACGGCGCGCTGGAGGAACGCGCGGTTGGCGCGCAGGCCGATCCGTGCCTCGGGGGCGGCGGCGACGAGTTGCTCGCCGGCGTGGCGGTCGACCTCGTAGTTGTCCTTGCCGCCCAGCAGGTAGTCGTAGATCCGCGCGGGATGCGGCCTGCTGACGTCGATCTCCTCGAAACGGAAACCGTCCGGTGTCACACTGCGCTCCTCTCGACGAACGCCACAGTAGTACGGCGCGGGGCTCCTGCCCCGTCGGCGGGTACGTGGAACCATGTGCCCCACCGACGGAGAAGGAGTGCCATGCCCGACTACGGCATCGAGCGGATACCCGGACCGTCCGCCGCGAGCGAGAGCGACGGCGTCAAGGCGATCACGGCGGCGGGCGGGCTGCACAACTATCAACTGATGCTGCACGCCGAGTACGGCCCCCTCGTGCGGTTCCCGTTGCCGGGCGCGGACATGGCGGTGTCGGTCGCCGACCCCGTACTGCTGGAGGCCACCGCGGAGGTCGACAAACGGCCGGAGAAGCTCTTCGAGTTCCTCGCCCCCCTCCAGGAGTCGGGCAACCTCCAGACGCTCCCGGCCGCGGAACACGGGCCCTGGCGGCGCGTGATGCTGTCGGTGCTGGCCGGCCGGCCCGCGCACGAGGCGCACTTCACGCAGTTCGCCGCGCTGACGGCCGCGATGGCCGACCGGTGGGCGGAGCACGCGGCGCACGGCCCCGTGGAGCTGCAGAAGGACCTCAGCCGGCTGTCGCTCCAGATGGTCTGCGAGTTCGCCCTCGGCAGCGGCCTGGCGTCCGAGGAGTCCGCGGGGCGGGTCGTGTCGGCCTTCGAGGACCTGCTCACCGACTACCTCGCGCGGCTCTACCAGGTGGACGTGGCCGGCCCGGCGGAAGAACGCCGCGCCCGCTCGGACCGGGCGCTGGCCTACCTCCGTACGACGGTGGACGAGGTGCTCGCGGCACACCGGGAACGCGGCCCCGCCGCGGAGACGGACCACAGCGACATGATCGCGGCCCTGGTCGCGGCGGACGAGTCGCCGGCGCGGATACGCGACACGGTGCTGATGACGATGATGGCCGCGCAGCACACGACGGGCGTGGCCATCTCCTGGGCGCTCTACCTGCTGTCGCAGCACCCCGACGCCGCGGAGCGCGCCACCACCGACCTGGACCGGGTCCTGGGCGACCGCACCACGCCCACGTACGCCGACCTCAGGCAACTCACCTACCTGGACACCGTCCTCCGCGAGGCGATGCGCCTGTACCCACCGGGCCCGTACGGCGCCCGCGAAACCACCGCCGAACTCCGCCTCGGCGACTACACCCTCCCCGCCGGCACGACGATCTTCTACCCGTTCTGGGCGGTCCACATGAACCCGGCCCACTGGCCGGACCCGACCCGCTTCAACCCGGACCGCTTCACTCCGCAAGCCTCCGCCACCCGCCACCGCCTCGCCTACATCCCGTTCGGCATCGGCCCGCGGAGCTGCGAAGGCGCGGCACTGGCACTGGTCGAGGCGAAACTGGTCCTGGCGGTCCTACTGAAGCGCTTCAGCCTGACGCTGGCACCGGACCAGACGGTGACACCGGTGGAACGCTTCGTCCTATGGGCAGCCGAAGACATCCACATGAACCTCACCCCCCGCTGACCACGCACGCCCGCCCCCTGGCCGGAGGATTCGGACGGCCTGGGGGCGGGAGTTTCAGTGGGGGTGTCTGCGGAGGAGAACGTTGGCATCGCTGACGGCCGACAGATCCCCCACCGCGCGGGCCGCGGTCCGGTCGGCGACCAGTTCGGCGCACCGCCCGCACCCGGGAACCGGGGCAGCGTCCGGAGGAGGGAACGTGGCGGACAGGTAGCCCTCCGTCGCGGAACGGCGCTCGGCGCTCACGGCCGCCTCCTCGGCGTCGGCGGGGCGGTGACGGTGATCCGGCCGTGGCCCAGGCCGAGGTCATCCTCTCCGGCCGTGGTGACGCAGTACCCGCCGGCCTGATGGACGGCCCGCCGGAGGACGGCGGATCCGTCCCGGTCCCGGCTGATGCGGTCCCACGAGTCGACCAGGCACACCGCGCGGGCAGCGGTCCGGCGGCGCATCGCGTACGTCATGCCGTCCCACCGGGGGCGCGGCCAGTTCGTCAGCGCATGATCCGCGCGGTCCACCCACTCCCCGGCGATCACCCAGCCGCGCTCGACCGCGTAGCCGCGGCAGCGCTCTATGCGCTCGTCCAGTGCGGCGGTCGCCAGCGTGGAGCACCGGTCGTAGATGAAGGCGGCAATCGGCGGCGCGGCCGTACCCTCAGGCATCGTCTCAGCCCTTCGGTCAAGTTCGGGTGCTCAGAAGGTAGGACGCGGTATACCAATGAGGGGCACACAGAGTGTGTGCCTTGTCGCAGGGGGCCACCATAAACACTGCGGGTATCGGCCGCCGGATCGCATACTGGCGCGACCGCCGCGGCTTCACCCAGGAAGACTTCGCTCGGCTCATGGGCCAGTCGAGGCGGTGGGTGCAGTCACTTGAAGGCGGGCAGCGGCAGGCCGATCCGCGGTTGAGCGTCCTCGCACGCGCAGCCGACGTACTGCACGTACCCGTGGAGCATCTGTTGTCCGACCAGCCGCCCGGCCCCGAAGCAGGCGCCGCACCACCGGCTGAGGTGCTGGCCGTCGTCGATGCCCTGTACCCGTTGTCGAGCACCCTGCCGGACGATGACCCACCCGTGCTCGACGTGCTGCACCGACGGCTTGAATACTGCTGCGCCGCGTTCCAGGCGTGCCACTACCGGGCCCTTTCGAGGGATCTGCCGCCGCTGCTGACCGGCGCGCAGAGAGCAGCGCACACGGCACCACACGATCGCGTCGGCGAGGCCCACGCCCTGCTGTCGCGCGCCCTTCAGCTGGCGACGTCGTTCCTGCACAAGTACGGGGCCGGGGCGGCGGTTCAGGCCGCAGTCGTCGCCGACCGGGCGTTGGCCGCGGCAGAGCGTTCCGGCGATGCGGTGCAGATCGGTGCCGCTTCGCGACGAGTGGCCAAGAGCCTGATGTACCAGCAACGCCCACAGGCCGCCGTCGACTACGCCCTCGCGACCGCCCGCCGTCTGGAGCCGGATCTCTCCGCCCGCGGGCCACTGGGGTTGTCGACGCTGGGGATGCTGTACCTGAACGCGGCGCTGGCCGCCGCCGAGTGCAACTCGGCGGATGCCCTGATCGACCGGGCCCAGGACGTGGCGGAGCGGCAAGGTGCGGACCTGGACGAGGACTACACGATGTTCGGGCCGACGAACGTGGGGCTGCACCGGGTCGACATGTTCGTCAGGTTCGAGGACGGATGGTCCGCGCTGGACACCGCTGCGGGATTGGAGCCGTCGGCGGTCGCGGACATGTCGCGCGAGAGACGGGCCAGGCATCATCTCGCCCGTGCACACGCAGCGTTTTTGACGCGGCAGAAGGACGCTGCCGCGAAGGAACTGCTCACGGCGGATGAGCTGGCACCCGAGGAGGTCGAGGGCCGCCCGGAACCGGTGAGTCTGGTGACAGACGTGCTGGGGGCGACGCCCCGGCCCGGAGGGCAGTTGCGTGCGCTGGCGAGGCGGTGTGGACTCCCGGCATGACCCGCGTCCTGTACCTGATCGCATGTGCCGCCGGGCCGACCGAGCATGTGGACGACGGACTGCGTGCCGCCCAGGCGGAGGGATGGGACGCGTGCCTGGTCCTGACCCCGTCGGCGGCCCGCTGGTGGGAGCCGCGGCTTGCCGAACTCGCGGCGTTGACAGGCCATCCCGTCCGGTCGCAGTACAAGTTGCCCGGCGAGAAGGACGCCCTCCCGAAGTGCGACGCGATGCTGGTGGCTCCGTTGTCCTGCACGTCGTTGTGCAAGTGGGGCGCGGGGATCGCGGACACGCTGGCCCTCGGCCTGGTGTCGGAGGGCGTGCACATGGGCATCCCGGTGCTGGCCATGCCCTACTTCAACCGGGCACAGGGCGCCCAGCCGGCGGTCGCGCGCGCGGTGGAGACCTTGCGGTCGCAGGGTGTGGTGTATCTGGATGGCGCGGAAGGGTACGAGCCTCATCCGCCGCGCCACGGGAACGCGGCGGGCTTCCCATGGGACCGGGCCCTGGACGCGACGGCGACGGCCGCGCGGAGGGAGCCGCATGGCTGAGGTCGCCGTGCAGCGTTACGAGGGGGCCGCGGCGGCGGAGAAGCTTGAGGCGTTTCTGCCCGCGTACCGGGAGGTCTACGTCGAGCCGCCGTACTGCGAGGGCCCGGACGACGTCGCCGGCTTCGTCGAGCTGTTCGCCGTCCAGGCCGGGCGGCCCGGGTTCCGCGTTGCGCTGGCCGTTGGCGGCGGCGAGGTCGTCGGCTTCGCCTACGGCTTCCGCCTGCCGCCGGACACCGGCTGGTGGCGCAATCTCCTTCAGCCCCCGCCGCCCGGGTTCGCCGCCGAGGACGGGCAGCGCACCTTCGCCGTCATCGAGCTGGCCGTTCGCAAGCCCTGGCGGCGGCAGGGGGTCGCGCGGCGGCTTCATGCCGCTCTCCTCGGAGGGCTGGCCGTGGAGCGGGTAACGCTCACCGTGCGGCCTGAGCCCGAGGCAGTGCCGGCTCAGGCCGCGTACGAGTCGTGGGGGTATCGGAAGCTCGGCAAGTCCCAGCCGGGTGCCGCCGCCCCGGTGTACGAGGCGATGGTCCTGCAACTGCGCCCTTCCTGAGGCGGGGCACGATCATGGTCGTGTTCCCGCTGGGCCCCCGTGGGGCCCCCGAAATCTGGACGCGGCAAGGCCCCGACCGCATAGATGCTGGTCAGGGCCTTGGGTGTGGGTGCCCCCAACGGGATTCGAACCCGTGCTACCGCCTTGAAAGGGCGGCGTCCTGGGCCACTAGACGATGAGGGCCGACGGCCCGCCGGGGCGCTGGGTGAGCCGCGCTCGGGGGCTCCAGCAGGATATGGGATGGCGGGGGAGATCGCCAAAACGATTCCTTCTGGTGCGCCAGAGCCCGTCCGGCGGGCCCGGCGGGGGTCAGGCGATGACGAAGAGGAGTGAGGAGAGGCCGAAGGCCGAGAGGCCGATCGTCGTCTCCATCACCGTCCAGGTCTTCAGCGTCGTCTTCACGTCCATGTTGAAGAACCGTCCCACCAGCCAGAACCCCGAGTCGTTCACGTGGCTGGCCGTGACCGACCCCGCCGCCGTGGCCAGGACGATCGCCGCGAGCTGCACCGCGTTGTAGTCCGCGGCCAGGACCACCGGCTGGATCAGGCCCGCGGCCGTCGTCAGGGCGACCGTCGCGGAGCCCTGGGCGATGCGGAGGGCGGTGGCGACGACGTACGCGACGACGATGACCGGCAGGCCGGTGTCGCTCATGGCGTCGGCGAGGGCGTCGCCGATGCCGCTGGCGCGCAGGACGCCGCCGAACATGCCGCCGGCGCCGGTGATGAGGATGATCGCGCAGACCGGGCCGAGCGCGGAGTCGACGAGCTTCTCGATGGTCTCCAGGCCCTTGCCGCGGCGGGTGCCCAGGACGTACGAGGCGACGAAGACGGTCAGCAGCAGCGCGACCGGTGTCGAGCCGAGGGCGCGGGCGACGTTGTACCAGGACTCCGTGTCCTCCACCCAGCCCGCCGCGCGTGCCGTGTCCAGGCCGGTGTTGGCGAAGATCAGCACCAGCGGGAGCATGAGCAGCGCGATGACGGTGGACGCGCTCGGCGGGTCGGGGTCCTTGTCCTCCTGCGGGCCGCCGGTGAGGATGTCCGGCACCTGGAGGACGATCTTCTTGCCGATCCACACGCCGTAGAGGTAGCTGGTGACGTACCAGATCGGGATGGCCATCACCACGCCGATCGCCACGACGAGCCCCACGTCCGCCCCCAGCAGCTCGGTCGCGGCGACGGGGCCGGGGTGCGGCGGTACGAAGACGTGCATGACGGAGAACGCGCCGGCGGCCGGCAGCCCGTAGCGCAGGACGCCGCCGCCGAGGCGGCGGGCGACGGTGAAGACGATCGGCAGCATCACGACGAGGCCGGCGTCGAAGAAGATCGGGAAGCCGAAGATCAGCGACGCAAGGCCGAGCGCGAACGGGGCACGGTCCTCGCCGAACTTCCGGATCATGGCGTCCGCGAGGCCCTGCGCCCCGCCGCTGACCTCCACCAGCCGGCCCAGCATCGCGCCGAGGCCCACGAGCAGCGCGACGCTGGCCAGCGTCGAGCCGAAGCCGTCAGTCGCCACGGGGATCACCTGGGCGGCCGGGATGCCGGCGGCGAAGGCGGTGAGGATGCTGATGGTGACCAGCGCGAGGAACGCGTGGACGCGCAGGTAGATCACCATGAACAGGAGCACGGCCACGGCCGCGCCGGCTATCGCGAGCAGCGGGCCCGCGGACATCGTCTGGGTCCAGTCTTCGACCTCTTGGGCCAGATGCACCGTCGTCATCGGAAAAGCTCCATCGCTTCTCGGGTACGGGGACGGGTTTGTGGTCGGAATGCGGGAGGGGGAGTCGGGAGCGGGTGGGTGTTGCGGGTCTGCGGGCGTGAGGCGTTACGGGACGCGCGGGCGCGCGCGCCGCTGTGCGCGGTGGGGCCCCGCGTTACGGGCGCGGGGTGGTCACCGCCGGGCCCAGGCGCCGCAGCGCCTCGGCCGCCACCTCCTCCGGCGTCCCCCCGATGTCCACCACCACCCCGTCCTCGTCCGCCCCCAGCGGCTCCAGGTCCGCCAGTTGCGAGTCGAGCAGCGCCGGCGGCATGAAGTGGCCGGACCTGCCGCCGAGTCGGCGGGCCAGGGTGTCGTGGTCGCCGTGCAGGTGGACGAAGCGGACCCGCGGGCCGGCGTCGCGCAGGACGTCGCGGTAGGCGCGCTTGAGTGCGGAGCACGTGACGATCGCGTTCTCGCCGGCGTCCGCCCACGCGGCCAGCCACGCGGCGATGGCCCGCAGCCAGGGCCGGCGGTCGGCGTCGGTGAGGGGGGTGCCGGCGCGCATCTTCTCGATGTTCCTGGCGGGGTGGAAGTCGTCGGCCTCCGCGAGCGCCCAGCCGAGCCGGTCGGACAGCAGCCGGGCGACGGTGCTCTTGCCGGCCCCGGAGACACCCATGACCACGAGCCCGGTGTGGGTGCCCGGGGTGATCAACCGGTGCGTAGAAGGCGGTGACATGAAGCCCCCCTAGAATGGTGTTACCAATCGCTGGGAAAGGTAGCACCAATGACGGAGACCGGGGAAGGGTCCCGCCCGGGATACTCTTCAGAAGTGGAGCTACGGGGCGTTGGCCATGGGAAGCGGGAGCACACGGCGGCGTCCCCGCCGCCCCCCGCCACCGACGCCGCCGTCCTGCACAGCTCCGTCCTCGACACCATCGGCGAGGAGATCACCGGCGACGCCCTGCCCGAGGGCCACGTGCTCACGCTGGAGCAGATCCGCGAGCGCTTCGGCGTCTCCCGCACCGTCGCACGCGAGACCATGCGGATCCTGGAGTCGATGGGCCTGGTCCGCTCGCGCCGCCGCGTCGGCATCACCGTCCAGCCCCGCGCCTCGTGGAACGTCTACGACCCCCGCGTCATCTGGTGGCGCCTCTCCGGCCCCGGCCGCAACGCCCAGCTCCGCTCGCTGACCGAACTCCGCATCGCCGTCGAGCCGCTCGCCGCCGGGGCCGCCGCCCGCAGCGCCTCCGCCGCCGAGCGGGACCGGGCGGTCGAGATCGCCGCCACCCTCCGCGCGCTCGGCGAGGCCGGCGACCTCGACCGCTTCCTGGCGGCGGACGTCGCCTTCCACACCCTGCTGCTCCAGGCCAGCGGCAACGAGATGTTCGGCGCGCTCGCCGACGTCGTCGCCGTCGTGCTCCAGGGACGTACCCAACTCGGCCTCATGCCCCACCACCCCGAGCCCGCCGCCCTCGACCTGCACGAGGCGGTCGCGGACGCGGTCGCGGGCGGCCGGCCGCGGGATGCGGAGACCGGGATGCGGGAGCTGCTGGCGGAGGTGCGGCACGCGATGCTGCCGCTGTGGGAGCCGGGCACCCGCAAGGGCTGAGCGCGCCGGACGCCGTTCCGCGTACGTCCAGGGCGTACGTCCAAGGCGACCGCCCCGTACGCGGCGGTCACCCCCATCCGCGCCCCGTACGCGCCCCTCCTCCCCCGTCCCCGTACGGCAAAGGGCCCCGCCGGTCCTCCATTGACGACCCGCGAGGCCCTCCGCCGCTCGTCCGGCTCCCCCGGCCGGCGGCCGCTCAGTGCTTCTCCAGCTCCACCTTCGGCAGGATCCTCGCCAGCGGCGCCGGCATCCACCACGCGCGCTTGCCCATCAGCTCCATCGCCGCCGGCACCACCATGCACCGGATGATGACCGCGTCGACGAAGATCGCCACCGCGAACGCGAAGCCCGCCTGTTGCAGCAGCCGGGTGGGGCTGAGGACGAAGGCCGCGAAGATCACGATCATGATCGAACCGGCCGCCGTGATCACCGAGCCGGTATGGGCCAGGCCCTCCCGTACGGCGCGCGACGGGTCCCGGTCCTCGGAGTTGACCCATTCCTCGTGCATCCGGGAGATCAGGAAGATCTCGTAGTCCATCGAGAGGCCGAAGACGATCGCGAAGATCATCACCGGCACGTACGCCTCGATCGGTCCGCCCTCGAAGCCGAGCGCCCCGTCCTGGAAGACCAGCTTCATCGCGCCGAGCGCGGCGCCGATGCTGAGGAGGTTCAGGAACGCGGCCTTCAGTGGGATGAGCACCGAGCGGAACACCGCCATCAGCAGGACGATCGACAGCCCCACCACGATGATCATGAACAGCGGCATCCGGTCGCCCAACTGGCCGGCGTAGTCCTCGGAGGCGGCCGTGGCTCCGCCGACGAGGTACTCCGCGCCGTTGTCCTCGGTCAGCCCCGGCAGCACGTCGTCGCGCAGCGTGCCGACGAGCTCCGTGGTCTGCTCGTCCTGCGGCGAAGTGGTGGGGAAGACGAGGACGGTCGCGGCCTCGCCGTCCGGGGTGGCCGTCGCGGGCGCGGTGGCGGCGACGCCCTCGGTGCCGCGCAGCGCGGAGCGCACCGCCGCGGCAGCGTCCTGGGCACTGCCGTCGCCGCCTTCGGTCACGATCAGCAGCGGGCCGTTGAACCCGGGGCCGAACCCGTCGGAGAGCAGGTCGTACGCCTGCCGGCTGGTGGAGTCGTCGGGGTCGTTGCCGGCGTCGTTGAAGCCGAGGCGGATGCCCAGCGCCGGGAAGGCGAGCGCGCCGAGGAGGATCGCGGCGGTCACCAGGGCGGCCAGCGGGCGCTTCTGGACCGCCGCCGCGAGCTTCCGCCAGCCCTCGCCGTCCGCGGACTTGCCCTTGGCCTTGCGCTTCTCGGCCCGCTTGGTGAACTGGCGGGCGAAGCGGTTGCCGAAGATGCCGAGCAGCGCGGGCAGCAGGGTCAGCGCGGCGAGCATCGTCATCAGTACGGTCAGCGCCACCGACAGCGCCATGCCCTGGATCGAGCCGAGGCCGAGGGCGGTGAGGCCGAGCAGCGCCAGGATGACGGTGCAGCCGGCGAAGAACACGGAGCGGCCGGCGGCGTCCATGGCCGTGACGGTGGCCCGTTCCGGTTCGGCGCCGCGCACCAGCTCGGCGCGGTAGCGGGCGAAGATCAGCAGCGCGTAGTCGATGCCGACGCCGAGGCCCACGAGGAACATGATCGGCGGGGTCCAGGACGCGATGGTGAAGAGGTGCGACGCCAGGACGATGACGCCGACCGTCGAGCCGACCGCGAAGAGGGCGATCACGATGGGCAGGCCGGCGGCGATGAACGTGCCGAACATCAGGACCAGGATGACCAGCGCGGCCACCAGGCCGACCATCTCCCCGGTGCCGGTCTCGCCCTCCGCGAGCAGCCGGACCGCGTCACCGCCCAGCTCGACCCGGAGCCCCTGGCCCTCGATCTCCTGCGCGGCGTCGACGATACGTTCCGTGTCGTCCAGCGGCATGTCGTCGGACGCCACCTCAAGCCGCACGGTGGCGTAGCCGATGGTGTCGTCGTCGGCTATCGCGGTCCGGTTGTCGTAAAGGCTCTGTACGCCGCCGACGTTGGGCAGCTCCGCGACCTCCGCGAGCATCGGGTCGACGCGCTCCCGCACGCCGGCCAGCCCGCCCTGGTCCTGCAGGACGATGTCGATGGTGTCCGCGGCGCGCTCCGCGCCGTGCTCCTTCAGCAGGTCGGCGGCGGCCTGCGCCTCGGTGCCGGGAAGGGAGGTGTCGTTCTTGTAGGAGTCGCCGACGGCGGTGGCGATGCCCCAGACGCCGGCCAGCACCGCCACCCACAGGGCCAGGGCGATCCACTTGCGGCGGTGGGCGAAGCCTCCGACCCGGACGAACACGCCCTTCTGAAGGGGCGGTTCCGCGGTTTCTTCTCGGTCATCGGTAATCGTCATGATCTCTTCCCCGGAGGGTCGTCAAGCGTCCCCGGGGTGGGCCCCGGGCTTCCGTAGCCTGTTGACGACGCAGCCCTCCGGGGTGTGACATGGATACTCGCCGGAACCGGGCCGTGTCACCACGTGACAGGCCATTCGTCTGAACGGGACGGGGCAATGACGAAACGGGACGCACGGGACACCGGACCGGACGCCGGACGAGGCGCCCCGCGGGATGCGGAGGAGCAGCTCGCGCGCTCCTTCGAGGCCAACCGGCCGCGGCTGCTGCGCGTGGCGTACACGATGACCGGCTCCCTGGTGGAGGCCGAGGACTGCGTGCAGGACGCGTGGCTGCGGCTGCGGCGGCTCGACGACCCCCGTTCCGTACGGGACCTGGGCGCCTGGCTGACGACGACGGTCAGCCGGCTGGCGCTGGACGCGCTGAGCAGCGCGCGGGCGCGGCGCGAGCAGTACGTGGGCACGTGGCTGCCGGAGCCGCTGGTCGCGGACCGCTCGCACGACCCGGTCGACCGGGTGACGCTGGACGAGTCGGTGAGCATGGCGCTGCTCGTGGTGCTGGAGCGGCTGTCGCCGGCCGAGCGGACCGCGTTCGTGCTGCACGACGTGTTCAGCGTCCCGTTCCCGGAGATCGCCGAGGTCGTCGGCCGTTCCCCGGCGGCGGTACGGCAGTTGGCGTCGCGGGCGCGGCGGCAGGTGGAGGACGGACGGCCGCGGACGCCGGCGACGGCGGCGGAGCAGCAGAAGGTGGTGGAGGCGTTCACCGCGGCGTGCCAGGACGGCGACCTGCCGGGGCTGATCGCGCTGCTCGACCCGGACGTGGTGCTGCGCGGCGACGGCGGCGGCAAGGTCGTCACGCTCCAGCGCGCGGCGCGCGAGGCGGCGCGGGTGGCGCAGATGATCATCACGTACGCGGGCAAGGTGGGCCCGCTGAACATCCGGCCGGTCGAGGTCAACGGGGTGCCCGGGTTGGCGGTCCGGGCCGGGACCGGGCAGCTCGCGGTGCTGTCGCTCACGGTCGACGCGGGGCGGATCACCGCGATCGACATCATGCGCAACCCGGACAAGCTGGCGATGGTCCCGGACCTGGACTGAGCGGGGTACGGCAGCCGGGAGCGGCAGCCGGATAGGGCAGCCGGGTGCGGCCGCCGGACCGGCCGCACCGGCTGCGGCGCCCGCGGCGTCGCGGCGCTCAGCTCCGCGGGACCGGGAAGGCCACCGGGCTGCGGTGCCCGGCCCGGTTCACGGCCCGTACGCCGAAGAAGAGGTTGTCCTTCGACGCGCGCACGGTGTGCCGGGTGGCGTCCCCGACCGCTTCCACGTGCGTCCACTCCGCCGCCGTCGTCTCCCGCCGCACCACCTCGTATCCGGCGAGGTCCGGCTCCGTACCGCGGTCCCACACCAGCTCCGTGTCGTTGGTCAGCGCGGAGGTGACGATGCCCACGCCCGTCGGGGTGCCCGGGGCCTGGGCGAGGGTCCAGACGGCGGCGAGGTTGACCCGCGCGACGCGCGCGATGTAGCCGAAGTCGCAGAACTCGGGCAGGTCGCCGTACTGCTTGCCGTCCTCCACGCGGACGTCCTGGTGCTGGTGCGCGTAGTCCTCGGCGGGCTCGGTGAAGCGGGCGGCGGGGAAGCGGCGTTCGAGGAAGGGGATGTGGTCGCCGCCGCGCAGATAGCGGTCGCGGCGGTAGATGACGCGGACGTCCATGCCGGTGGCGTCGTTGTCCGCCACGTCCCGTACGAAGCGGGCGAGCTGGCGCGCCGGGGAGTCGTTCTCGCCGCCGACCGAGCGGCGGGTGTTCGCCTCGTCGGGGGTCTCGGCGGTGGGCACGCCCTCGGCGAAGAGCCGCACGGTACGGGGGTCGCGGGTGCCGTCGTCCGCGGTGGAGCTGCCGACGATGTCGTTGGTGAACATGCCCTGGACGCGGGCGCCCCTGGCCCGGAACTGCTCCGCCATGTGCGCGGCCCCGTACAGCCCCTGCTCCTCCCCCGCCACCGCGGCCAGCACGATCGTCGCGGCGGTGCGGCGGGTGGCCAGCACGCGGGCCAGCTCCATGGCGACGGCCACGCCGGAGGCGTCGTCGTCGGCGCCGGGGGCGTCGGAGGTGGCGTCCATGACGTCGCCGGCGCGGGAGTCGTAGTGGCCGGAGACGACGTAGACGCGGTCGGGGTCGGTGTCGCCGCGCAGGGTGGCGAGGACGTTGGTGATGCGGGTGGGGACGGGGATGCGGTTGGCGGGCTGCTGGACGTACGACTGCAGCTCGACGGTCATCCTGCCGCCGGACGCGGCGGCGTGGTGGCGCAGCCGGCGGTGGATCCAGTCGCGGGCGGCGCCGATGCCGCGGTCGGGGTCGTCCTGGGTGGAGAGGGTGTGCCGGGTGCCGAAGGCGGCGAGGCGGCGGACGTCGGCCTCGATGCGGTCGGGGTCGACCTCGGCGAGCAGGGCGCGCAGTTCGCGGCCGGGGCGCTGGGCGGTGGCGGGCGGCCGGTCGGCGGGGCCGGGGGCCGCCGCCGGGTCCGCCGCGGCGGCGGGGGCGGCCGCGACTCCGGCGGCTGCGGTGGCGGCGGCGCCGGCCGCCAGGACGGTTCTGCGGTTCGTACCTCGCGGTTGCGGTGACACGGGGTCTCCCCTCCACGGCTGCATTGGCAGTGGTCATGTCAACTACGGGCGCTGCCATGCTCGTTGACGCGGTCGCACCTGACAACCCCGCGAAGCGACCTCGCGTCGCGACCCGGGAGGGGGTACGCACCGGGGGCACGGCAGCGCGGAGACGCGGCGGAGACGCGGCGGAAAGC
>NZ_JACBXC010000220.1 GCF_013870535.1 Streptomyces phytophilus
CAGCAGCCGCCGCCACTCCGCCACCGACTCCGGCGACACCGGACCCGACCAGCCCCGCGGGCGGACCGCACCGCCGACGTGGAAGGCGTCCAGGTCCGCCGGCTGACGGAGGCGTACGAGGCCCCGGTGGAGACCGCGGGCGAGACCCGCGAAGTCCCGGAGCCCGTACGGGACCTGCTGGGCCCGGACACCCCGGCGACGTACGAGGAACACGAGCAGCTCACGGCCGGCGGCACCGAACTCGACTGGCGCCGCACCCCGGACGGCACGGTCCACGCGGCGACGATGGAGGGGCTGGCGGCGGGGCTCGCGTGGGCGACGGGGCAGTGGCAGCGGCGGTTCGAGGCGGCGGCGCTGCTGGAGGACCCGACGCGGACGCGGGAGCTGGGGGAGGCGCGCTGGTTCGACTGAGGGGATGCGGAAGGGGCCGTACGAGACGCACGGCCCGTACGCATGGCCCACGCATGGCCCGCACGCACGGCCTGTACGACTGGCCCGTACGACCCCGAGGACGCGCGATCAGCCCCCCGCCGCGTCCGGCCGCCCCGCGCGGCTACGCCGCCGGAGCCAGTTCCTCCGCCCGCTGCGACGGCACGAACGCGACGTGCTTGCGCCCCCGCCGCAGGTCTATCCGCAGCCGCAGCCCACCGACCCGGGCCAGCACCAGACCCACCGTGACGGCCGCGACCGCCGAGATCACCCCGCAGGTCAGGAACCCGATCCGGGCGCCGAACGTGTCCGTCGCCCAGCCCACGACCGGCCCGCCGATCGGCGTGCCGCCGACGAACACCATGACGAACAGGCTCATCACCCGCCCGCGCATCGCCTCGTCCGTGGCGAGCTGGACGCTGGCGTTCGCGGTCGTGTTGAACAGCAGCCCGGCCGCGCCCACCGGCACCAGCAGCGCCGCGAACAGCCAGAACGTCGGCGACACCGCCGCGACGATCTCCAGCACCCCGAACGCCACCGCCGCGAGCACCGTCAGCCGCAGCCGGCTGACCCCGCGCCGCGCCGCGAACAGCGCGCCGCCCAGGGAACCGGCGGCCATCAGCGAGTTCAGCAGGCCGTACGTGCCGGCGTCGCCGTGGAAGACCTCGTCCACGTAGGCGGTGAGCCAGATCGGGAAGTTGTAGCCGAACGTGCCGATGAAGCCGACCAGCACGATCGGCCACAGCAGCTCCGGCCGGCCGGCGACGTACTTCAGGCCCTCGCGCAACTGCCCCTTGCCGCGCGGCGCGCGCTCGACGCGGTGCAGCTCCGCGGTGCGCATGAGCAGCAGCCCGGTGATGGGCGCGAGGAACGAGAGCCCGTTCAGCAGGAAGGCCCAGCCGCTGCCCACGGCCGTGATGAGCACACCGGCGACGGCGGGCCCGAGCAGCCGGGCCGTCTGGAAGTTGGCGGCGTTGAGGCTGACGGCGTTCTGCATCTGCTCCTTGCCGACCAGCTCGGCGACGAACACCTGCCGCGCCGGGTTGTCGACGACCGTGGCGAGGCCGAGCAGGAACGCCATGAGGTAGACGTGCCACACCGTCACGGCTCCGCTCAGCGTGAGCGCCGCGAGCGCGAGGCCGATGAGGCCCATGGCGGCCTGGGTGGCGAGGAGCAGCCTGCGCTTGGGCAGCCGGTCGGCGAGCACGCCGCCGTAGAGGCCGAACAGCAGCATGGGCAGGAACTGGAGCGCCGTGGTGATGCCGACGGCGGTGGCGGAGCCGGTGAGGCTGAGCACCAGCCAGTCCTGTGCGATGCGCTGCATCCAGGTACCGGTGTTGGAGACCACCTGTCCGCCGGCGAAGAGCCGGTAGTTGCGGATCCTCAGCGAGCTGAAGGTGCCGCGTCTGCTGCTGTCTTCTTCTTCGTGGTCATCGGGTGCGGGTGCGGAGTCTGCTCCGGGTCCCGTACGCAAAGCTTTCTCCTCCGGTCATCGTCTTCCGTCAGCGTGGTGCGCCTCCGACATGGGCAGATGTGCCAGCTTTTCGAGCACCGGCGCGGCGTCGCGCAGGGTGGCCCACTCCTCCTCGGACAGACCCGCGGCCAGTTCGGCCAGCCAGGCGTTGCGCTTGCGGCGGCTCTCTTCGAGCATCGCCTCGGCCTGCTCGGTCTGGCTGACCACCTTCTGCCGCCGGTCCTCCGGATGCGGCTCCAGCCGGACCAGCCCCTTGGTCTCCAGCATGGCGACGATGCGCGTCATCGACGGCGGCTGGACGTGCTCCTTGCGCGCGAGCTCACCGGGGCCGAGCGGACCACAGCGGAAGAGCGTGCCGAGCACCGACATCTCGGTCGGACTCAGCGACTCGTCCACGCGCTGGTGCCGCAGCCGGCGGGTCAGCCGCATGATCGCGGAGCGGAGGGAGTTCACCGCGACGGCGTTCTCCTCCTGGGACAGGTCAGGCATGGTCATTAGAGTACCTCATTACTTTGTCTAAGTAAAATGCGGAAGTCGAGACAGAGGAGGTTACGGCCTGCGCGCCCCGCGCCACCCGAAAGGATGACCCCGTACGGGAATGCCCGCCCCCGCGACACGCGACGGGCGACGCTGGCCGTCATGGGGACACACGTGCTGAGTCTGCGAATAGAGGGCAACCTCCTCGACCGCCTCCGCACCCACGCGGCGAAGCGGGACATGCCGGTGCAGGACTACGTGCTGCAACTACTGCAGCGCAACGACTTCGACGAACGCTTCCAGGCGGCCGTAGAAGAAACCGACCGCCTCACCCACTGGCCCACCACCGCGACCACCCCGGCGCCCGCCTCCGCGAAGCCCTGGCAGGTCGGCGCCCCGCGGAAGTAGCGGCCTCAGTGAGGTCGGCCCGACTGGGCGGGGCCGCCTTGCTGGCTCGGCGTGGGGGCGGTCGGAGGCGTTGGCTGAGTGTCTCACCGCGACAGCCACCGAAGCGACGGTTCACGTCTGTCCCGAGCCGCAGTTGTCCACGGAGGGCAGCAGATGCTCTCTGATGGATGATGATGTCGCGGTGAGTCTGGACCTGAGCACTTACGAACTTCGCTGGCCCGCAGATCTGTTCGCGTCGGAGGGGGAACGCGTTCCCCGATCCTCAGATTCTGATTGGGCAGGCCGCGCTACCACTGCCACTGCTGACCCTGGTCGTCCACTGTCAGCCGCTGGGGCGATGGGACTGGGCCCAGCAGGCGTGAGTGGTGCGCCGCGCCTGGTGGACCAGGCCCCTGATCGTCTCGCGGGCGCCCGGGTGGTAGCGGGTCTGCTGTGGCGCCAGCCGGCGCGCCTGCACGATCGAGGCCATGGCGGCTTCGCTGCGGCCCGTCTCCATCTGGGCTCGGGCGCGGTCGATGTGGAGGTGTACCGCCCGTGAGATCGGCCAGTCCTCCGGGAATTCGACCTCCGACGCATACGCGAGCGCCCGCCCGTACTCCCGCATTTCGATGGCCGCCGACACCGCGTGTGCGGCGACGTTGGCAGGGCCGAAGGACAACCAGTGCACGTCCACGGCCTCGCCCACTCGTTCCGCGTGTGCGTGTGCTTCGGCAAGGTGCGTGTCCACGCTGCCGCGGTCGCGGGCCCGGGCCGCGATGATGCATGCGCCCAAGTGGAGCTGGCCGGTGACCGCGTTCCGCTCTCTCGACGGTACGGCCTGGTCCAGCAGGCCGTGGCCGGATGAGATGAGGCGCTTGCCGATCGTGTACTCGCCTTCGCGGAAATAGACGAGCGCGCGCATGTACTGGCGTACCGCGCCGAGTACCGGGTCGGATGCGCGGGCGGCGGCCCAGTCCATGCGGTCGAGTGCGACCGTCGACAGGTCGTAGAAGCCGAGCTTCACGGCGATGTCGTGCGCCGTGCGATAGGTGCTGGCGAGCGCGGCCCACAGCTTCGAGGACCCGGTGCGGTGGGCGGCGGTGGTGATCTCGGCGATCACCACCGGGAGGTGCGATGCCGCGTCGTGGAGCCGCGTCGCCCGTACCTGGACGCACAGGTGCGCGGCGGCGGAGAGGAGCTGTGGCGCGGGCCGGGGGCTGACTTCCGGGTCCGCGCCCAAGTCGTAGAGGTCGAGGGCTTCGCGGATGGGGCGGATCAGCTCGGCCAGGCGGTCCTGCTGCAACTCGGTCACGTAGGGCTGGCCGGTCAGCGCCGTGACGTCGACGGCCAGCGTGCGCGCGACGGTGGCGACCAGGTCGGGGCTTGCGGGTTTGTGGCCGCTTTCGACCTGGGTGAGCAGGCTGTACGAGTACGGGATCCGGCTCGCCAGGGCGCGCTGCGTCAGCCCTGCCCGCTTCCGGTGGTACGCGATGCGTGCGCCCGGGTGATCGTCATCGGGGGGCATCCACGGCTCCGTTCCGTCGCTGCTCCTTCGAAGCTACCCGCTTGCGCTGGGCCGTTCCGGCGCGATGGACTGCGCGGGTGGTCGACAAGGGTGTGCTCTACCTGATGGGCTGTGCCGCTCCGCCCGTGCTGCATGTCGGAGGCGTCATCCAGCGGGCGCAGGGGCTCGGGTGGACCGTGTGTCTGGGGTTGACGCCCACCGCCGCCCGGTGGCTGGAGGGGGACATCGACCGGCTGGCGGAGATGACCGGGTTTCCCGTGCGGAGCGCGTACAAGATGCCGGGTGAGCCGGACGTGTGGCCGCCCGCCGATGTCGGGGTCGTCGCGCCCGCGACGTTCAACACGCTCAACCAGTGGGCCCTGGGGATCACGGAGAACTTCGTCGTCGGCTTCGCTGCCGAAGGGATCGGCAAGCGCATCCCGCTGATCGCCATGCCGTGCGTGAACGCCGCCTACGTCCGGCACAGCCAGTTCCACCGCAGCGTCGACGCGTTGCGCGACATGGGCGTGCGGGTTCTCTACGGCGACGGCGGCTTCGTGCCGAACGAGCCCGGCGAGGGGCGGCCCGAGGCGTATCCGTGGGAACTGGTGCTCGACGCTGCCCAGGTGGCGCGGGGCGGGGTCAGTTGAGGCCCAGCCAGCGTTCGATGGGTTCCAGGGCGAAGTAGACGACGAACACCGCCGACGTCACCCACAGCGCCGGGCGGACGCTCGTCGGGCGGCCCACCGCCGTGCGGAGCAGGGTGTGGGCCAGGAAGCCCATGCCGATGCCCACCGTGATGCTGTAGCTGAAGGGCATGAGGATGATCGTGAGGAACGCCGGGGCCGCGATCGTCGGGTCGGACCAGTCGATGCTGCGGATGTTGGCCGACAGGATGAGGTAGCCGACCACCACCAGCGCCGGCGTCGCCGCCTGCGACGGGACGATCGTCACCAGCGGGGTGAAGACCAGCGCCAGCAGGAACATCGCGCCCGTGACGAGGTTCGCCAGGCCCGTGCGGGCGCCCTCGCCGACGCCCGCCGTGGACTCGGCGAAGGCGGTGCTGGCCGAGGCGGAGGCGGCGCCGCCGAGGGCGACGGCGGCGCCGTCGGCCATGAGGACCCGGTTCATCTCGGGGAGGCGGCCGTGTTCGTCGAGGAGGCGGGCCTCCTCGGTGACGCCGAGGATCGTGCCCATCGCGTCGAAGAAGCCGGACAGCAGCACGGTGAAGACGAAGAGGCAGCCCGTCAGGATCCCCGCCTCGCGGAAGCCGCCGAAGAGGCTCGCCTCGCCGAGCAGGCCGAAGTGGGGGGCCTCGACGATGTTGTCGGGGACCACCGGGGCGGTGAGGCCCCACGCCTCCTGCGGGAGGTCGCCGGTCGCGTGGATGATCATCGCGAGCAGCGTCATCGTCACGATGCTGACCAGGATCGCGCCGCGGAAGCGGCGGGCCAGCAGCACGAAGGTCAGCCCCAGGCCCAGCATGAAGACCAGCACGGGCCACCCTTTCAGGTGACCCGCCGTGCCCAGGGTGAGCGGGACGGTGGTCTGCGCGGAGTCCGGGTTGCGGGTGACGAAGCCCGCGTCGACCAGGCCGACGAGGGCGATGAACAGGCCGATGCCGATCGCGATGGCCTTGCGCAGGCCGTCGGGGATCGCGGACATCACCCGTTCCCGCAGCCCCGTGGCCACCAGCAGCAGGATGATCAGCCCCGCCAGCACCACCATCCCCATCGCGTCCGCCCACGACATCTCCGGCGCGAGTTGCAGCGACACGACGGCGTTGATGCCGAGGCCCGCGGCGCACGCGACGGGGACGTTGCCGATGACGCCCATGAGGAGCGTGGTCACCGCCGCGACCAGCACGGTGGCCGTGACCAGCTCGCCGTGGTCCAGCTTGTGGCCGAACTTGTCCGTCGCCGAGCCCAGGATGATCGGGTTCAGCACGATGATGTACGCCATGGCGAAGAAGGTCGCCAGCCCGCCGCGCAGCTCCTGGGTGACGGACGAGCCGCGGCGCGAGATGTGGAAGAAGGCGTCGATACGGGAGCGGGGGGCGGACGGCCGAGGTGGGGGGCCGTCCCCGGGGTCCGTGCTGGCGGTCTTCGCGGTGGGGGGCATGCGTGACCTTCGCGCTGTACGGCGGCCGGACTTCGGCGCCCACTCAGTATGCCGCCGCCCCCGGGCCCGTACCCTGGTGACATGGGCAAGAAGGCGTACAGGCATCCGGCGCCGGAGCCGTTCGAGGGCGACATCATGGCGGTGACCGTCGGCGGCACCGTGCTGTGGTTCGTGCTCTTCCTCGTCCAGTTGCCGTTCGTCGGCCGGCTGGACGACCACGACCGCATGTGGTGGCTGTGGACCTGCCTCGCGGGCGCGGGCCTCGGTCTCGTCGGCATCTGGTACGTACGCCGCCGCGAGGCCGCCCTCGCCCGGGGCGGGCGCGCAGGCGCAGAGTCGAACACGTAACGTCGTACGCATGACGCAGCGGGTCGAGACGGCCGCCGACGGCGGCGAGGGGC
>NZ_JACBXC010000221.1 GCF_013870535.1 Streptomyces phytophilus
ACCGCCGACGCGGCCCCTGCCGAGGGTCCCGCAGCAGAGCACGCCGCGGGACCCTCGGCAGGGGCCCCGGCGCCCCGTGTCCTCGTAGCCGCCGTGGTCCCCGTACCCGTCGTAGCGGTCGTCCAGGCCGTCTGCCAGCGCCTCGTCCCCCGCCGCCGCCTTGCGTGCCGCGGCCCGGCGGGCCCGCCAGCTCGCCAGCGTCGTCATCCCCACGAGCGTGAACGTGCCGAGCACCATCAACTGGCTGATGAACACGCCCCAGAACAGGCCCCACCCCGAGAGGGACTTCGCCGGCGTGTCCGACCAGGCGGCCGGCAGGTCGTGCGGCTCCGAGACCAGCTCGCGCATCGCCAGCGGTGTCCTGGTGAACGTGACGCCGTCCGGCCATGCCCCGTGCGCCAGCACCCCGGACAGGCCCGTCGCCGTCCACACGAGGATGGTGAGGCCCAGCAGGAATGCCAGTACGCCGAGGAGCAGGGCGTCGGGGATGCCCCGCTCCGGGCTGTCCTGGTCCCCGCCCCGGTTTCGTCCACCGCGACCCTGCGCCATCTCAGGCCACCGTCGATTCCTTCTCCATCACCACCGGACCGGTGTCGTCCGCCGCCTCCAGGGCCGGCACCGGGGCGGACTCCGTCATGGCCCGGTCGGTGAAGACCAGCGGCCGTTCGGCCTCGGTCACCAGGTGCTTGACGACCTGGACGTTGCCGTTGACGTCCCAGACGGCGATGCCGGGCGTGAGCGTCGGGATGATCTCCACCGCCCAGCGCGGCAGCCCGAGGACCTTTCCCGTCGCACGGGCCTCGTCCGCTTTCTGGGCGTAGATCGTGCGTGTCGACGCCATCTTGAGGATCGCCGCCGCCTCCCGTGCCGCCGCTCCGTCCACGACGTCCGACAGGTGGTGGACGACGGCGACGAAGGAGAGGCCGAGCCGGCGGCCGAACTTCAGCAGCCGCTGGAAGAGCTGGGCGACGAAGGGGGAGTTGATGATGTGCCACGCCTCTTCCACCAGGAAGATGCGCTTCTTGCGGTCGGGGCGGATCCAGGTGTGCTCCAGCCACACGCCGACGATCGCCATGAGGATCGGCATGGCGATCGAGTTCCGGTCGATGTGGGACAGGTCGAAGATGATGAGCGGCGAGTCGAGGTCGATGCCGACGGTCGTCGGGCCGTCGAACATGCCGCGCAGGTCGCCGTCGACGAGGCGGTCGAGGACGAGGGCCACGTCAAGGCCCCAGTTGCGGACGTCCTCGACGTCGACGTTCATGGCCTCGGCGGCGGTCGGGGCGGGGTGGCGGAGCTGCTCGACGATGTCGGTGAGCACCGGCTGGCGGTCGGTCACGGTCTCGTTGACGTACGCGTGGGCGACCTTGAGGGCGAAGCCGGAGCGCTCGTCCAGGCCGCTGCCGGTGGCGACTTCGATGATCGTACGGAGCAGGGCGAGCTGGCCGGTGGAGGTGATCGCCGGGTCGAGGGGGTTGAGGCGGATGCCGATGTCGAGGGCCGCGAGGGGGTCCAGGCGGATGGGGGTGATGCCCAGCTCCTGCGCGATGAGCGCCCACTCGCCCTCGCCGTCCTCGCCCTGGGCGTCGAGCACGACGACCTGGCGGTCGCGGAAGCGCAACTGGCGTAGGACGTACGTCTTCTCCAGCGCGGACTTGCCGTTGCCGGACTCACCGAGGACCAGCCAGTGCGGCGCCGGGAGCTGCTGGCCGTAGAGCTGGAAGGGGTCGTAGATGTAGCCCTTGCCGCTGTAGACCTCGCGGCCGATGATCACGCCGGAGTCGCCCAGTCCGGGCGCGGCGGTGGGGAGGTAGACGGCTTGCGCCTGCGCGGTGGAGGTGCGCACGGGCAGCCGCTGGGTCTCCGTCTTGCCGAAGACGAAGCCCGCGAAGGCGCGCGTCGCCAGATCGAGGAGGTCGGCCATGGGGGGTCACCTGATCCCGGTCGCGAAGGGCAGGGTGCTGACGAGCGCGCGGAGGCGCGGGGTGCCCTTCCGGGCGGGGACCGGAGCGGGGGGTGGCGGGCCGCAGCGCCGCGGCGCGCGTGCCGTCCCGTGGTGGAGCAACAACCGCTGAGCCATGGGTCACCTGATCCCGGTCGCGAAAGGCAGCGTGTTCACGAAGGCGCGGTGGTGCTCTCTGTCGCACCATTCCAGTTTCAGGTATGACTTCCCCGCCGAGGCGCGGATCGTGCGCTTGTCGCGGGCGAGGGCCTCGGGGGAGCGGGCGGAGACCGTGAGGTAGCCGACGAGGTTCACGCCGGCGGCGCCGGAGGCGAGATCCTCGCCGCGCTGGTCGATGCGGGTGTGGTGGGCGATGTCCCGGGGGTCGACGACGCGGTTCATCTTCGCCTGCCGGGACGCCTCGGCGTCGTCGTTCGTCTTCTCCGTCAGCATCCGCTCGATGGCCACTTCTGTGGGCTCCAGGTCCATGCATACGGCGACCGTGCGGATGACGTCCGGGGTGTGGACGAGGAGCGGGGCGAGGAAGTTCACGCCGACAGGGGTCATCGGCCATTCCTTCACCCACGCGGTGGCGTGGCACCAGGGGTCGCGGGTCGCCGACTCGCGGGTCTTGGCGCGCAGGTACTGCGGGTCCACGGCGTCCAGTTCGGCCGGCCAGGCGTTGCGCTGGGTCATGGCCTGGATGTGGTCGATGGGGTGGTCAGGGTCGTACATGGAGTGCACGAGGGCCGCGAGGCGCGCGATGCCCAGTGGCTGCCGTACGCGGATGTCGGCCTCGGCGAGACGGGCGCAGATGTCGCCCAGCTCGCGGGCCATGATGACGGCGATGCACTCGTCGCGGCTCTGCTTGGTCGCCCGGCCCATGACCGTGGCCTCCTGGCCGAGGTCGCGCGTGTAGGGCATGCAGGCGACGAGGTAGGCGCGGTGCTGCTCGGAGGAGGTGGAGACCATGGACTGGAGCTGGTCGTACGAGCCTTTTATCCACTGCGGCGCGCGCGGGTCGCCGCGCTGCGAGACGTCCTTGGCGTGCGCGTCGGGGTCGGCGGGCAGCGTACGGGCGAGCATCTGCAGGCGGCGTACGAAGCCGTCCCCGTTGGCGGCGTGCTTGAGGAGCGTGCCGAAGCGGTCGACGAGGGCTTCCTGGTCCTCGCTGTCGCGCAGGCCGACGCCGGGGCCCTCGATCTCTATGACGGCGGTGACGGTGCGGCGGTCGGCGTGCAGCAGGACGGCGATCTCGTCCGGGCCGAAGGGGGCGACCTGCCAGTTGATGCGGCCGATGCCGGGCGGCGTGCCGACGGCGACCTCCTCGCCGCTGAGGCGGGTGCCGGCTTCCTGCGCGCCGGAGCGGTAGACGGCGGCGCCGCTGCGCAGGAGGCGGCGGTGGTTGCGGTTGATCTCGAACCAGCGGTAGAAGGTGCGGCCGCGGTACGGGACGTAGACGGCGGCGAGGGCGAGCATCGGGAAGCCCATGAGCAGCACGATGCGCAGCATCAGCACGGGGACGAGGAGGCCGCACATCATGCCGAGGAAGGCGCCGCCGATGATCAGGCCGATCTCGCCGGTCTCGCGGTTGCGGCCGACGATGGCGTTGGGGCGGGCCTTGCCGATGAGGTACGTGCGACGGGGGGTGATCGGTGGTGTGTCGTGCGTGGTCACCGCAGGTCACCTCCTGTTTCCGGGCTGTTGGGAGGACTGCGGGGGCACGCCGCGGCCGCCCTGCGAGCCGGACCCGGAGCCGGGGCGGGAGCCGCCGGAACTCTGGTTGGCGGTGCTGGGCTTGGGCGGGGCGGACTGCTGCGGGCGGGTGCTGTGGGCGGAGACGCCGCCCGCGACCGGGTTGGCGGGCCGGGCGGCGGAGCGGGACTCCCCGCTGGCGCCGCCGCCGGAGGACGAGGTGCGGGAGCCGTGGGTCTTCATGCCCGCGGTGACGAGCGCGGCGGGGGTGGCCATGACGGCGGAGGCCGGGTTGGCGGAGGTCGCGCGGCGGCCCTGCTTGGCGGTCATGATCTCGTCGCCGAAGCCGGGCACGAAGCGGTAGATCATCGCGCTGGCGAAGATGGCGAGCAGGATGATCGCGAGGCCGGAGACGACGGCGGAGAAGGCGTCGGGCCCCTCCTCGGCGGACAGGGCGCCGGCGAGGCCGAGGACGATCACGATGACCGGTTTGACGAGGATCACGGCGATCATGATCCCGGCCCAGCGGCGGACGTGGTGCCACATGTTCTTGTCGACGAGCCCGGCGTAGACGGCGGTGCCGAGGAGGGCGCCGACGTAGAGGAGGGCGGCGCGGATGACGAGCTCCAGCCAGAGCACGCCTGCGGCGAGCACGGAGACGAGGGAGACGACGATGAGCATGATCGGCCCGCCGCCGATGTCCTCACCCTTCTTGAGCGCTTCGGAGAAGCCGCCGAAGAAGGTGTCGGTGTTGGACGACGTACCGGAGGCGATGGCTTCGGTGACGGAGTCGGTGGCGGTGACGAGGGTGTAGAGGACGAGGGGGGTGAAGGCGGAGGCGAGGACGGTGAGCCAGAGGAACCCGATGGCCTCGCCGAGGGCTTCGCCGAGGGGGACGCCGCGGATGGCGCGCTTGGCCACGGCGAGGAGCCAGAGGGTGAGCGTGAGGATGGTGGAGGCGGCGAAGACGACGGCGTACTGGCGCAGGAAGGTGGCGTTGGTGAAGTCGACGGTGGTGGTGGAGGTGACGGCGTCGGAGAGCTTGTCGATGGTCCATGCCGCGGCTTCGGCACACCCTTTGGCCAGCGAGGACAGGGGGTCGACGGACTCCGTGACGTCGCCGGGGGAGTTGGGCGCGGAGCGGCCGCCGTCGTCCTCCTTCTCGCAGTAGTCCCGGGCAGGGCCGATGAGGCTGTCGCAGGCGCTGCCGCCGTCCTGCGCGGGTACGGCGCCGAGGGCGCGGGGGGCGGCGAGCAGGAGGGCGGCCTGCCCACCGGCGAGCAGGGCGAGGGCTGAGGCGATGCGGCGCCGCGGGCTACCGGGCATAGGTGAAGCCTCCGAACTGCTCGACGGCGTCCTCGATCTGCTCGTCGGTCGCCGCCGGTACGTCACCGGGGACGGGGGCGGGGCCCCGCTTCTGGGAGTCGGCGGCGATCTTCCAGTCGCCGTCCGACCACTGGAGTTCGAAGGTCCAGGTGTGCCAGGTGGTGCGTACGGGCACGTCCGAGTCGGGGCCCGCCAGGCCGATCAGGCCGGTGTACCAGACGGCGACGGTGGCCGCTCCGTCCTCGTACGCCTTGACCGTCGTGCCGATCGGGACGGTCCGGGAGATGAAGGTCATGCCGGAGGGGGGCTCGCCTTCGGCGTCGAGGCCGAGGTTGGCGAGGAGGTCCTCGGAGTACGCGGCGTCCATTCCGGCCTTGGTCTTCTCCGCCGATTCCGGTGTGTACAGGGCGTCGACCAGCTCGTGGCGGCCTTCGGGTGTGAACATCTGGTCGCCGCCGAGCGCGACGGCGTAGTTCGCGGCTGCCGACTGGGCGCCCTCTGCGGAGTGGGGGAAGCCTGTGGGGATGCCGTTGGTGGCGGTCTTGGCCGGGGTGTCGCCCGTGGGGGCGGTGGGTTGGGTGCTGGTGTCGGGGTTGGCGGCGGTGTCGGGGTCGTCGTCCTGGGTGTTGCCGCCGCGGTTGGCGAACGCGATGGCGGCGATCAGGAGGACCACGACGCCCACGACCGTGACCATCGCGCGGGACGGCGACACGCGGCCGCCGCGGCGCGGGGCGCCGTAGCGGGCGTCGTTGTCGCCTTCGGCGAAGCGGGTGCGGGTGCCGGGTTCCGAGGTGGCGTAGTCGACGTAGTCGTCGTCGTGGCTCATGCCGGGTCACCCCCTCCGTGCGCCGGTGCTGCGTTGCGCCGGCGTGCCGTAGGCACAAGAAGGTAGCGGTGCGCCGTCCGACGGCGTACGGGGGTACCCGGGCCGCGGCCGGGGGGTGGCTGCCTCCCGGGTGCTCGCGGGCTCGGGCGACGTCCCGTCGCCGTGTGCCGCACCGCTGTTCGCCGTACGCCTGGCCCTGAAGTCACGGCCCGGCCTACACCGCCATTCCGTACACGATCGTGAACACGGTGCCGAGGGAGCCGATGATGAACACTCCCGTCAGTCCCGCGACGATCAGCCCCTTGCCCTGCTCCGCGCTGAACGTGTCGCGCAGCGCGGTCGCGCCGATGCGCTGCTTGGCCGCGCCCCAGATCGCTATGCCCAGGCACAGCAGGATCGCGACCGCCATGACCACTTCGATCATCACGCGCGCTTCTTGGCCCAGGCTTCCGAAGGGGCCCCAGTCAGGGGCGATACCGCCGATGATGGTGTTGATGTCGCCCTTGTCGGCTGCCAGGAACATGTCGTAACTCACCGCCCCATGCGCTGTGTTGCCGTCCGGGGTGGACGGCAGGAGTCATCGTCCATCCTCTCTGATGATGCCCGTGTGAGAGTCGATTTGGCGTCAACCGCGGCGATTTCACAAGGGTGTTCGGCGTTCTCCACTGGCTTTCCTGTGTGTATCACGTTAGGTGACTATTGGCAACGCTGTGTGCTTGCGGGGCCGGGGAGGCGGTCGGCTTGTCCGACCTGCGCGGAATCGGAATATGTGAAGAGTGGGCGCCGCGGTGACGGGCGCCGGGCGGGTCTCGTTGGTGGATTTGACTCAAACAGGCCCCAGGGAAGGCGGCGGATGTGTTCGAAGGGATGACGGTCGTCTCGGGGGTCGTGGTGCTCGTCGGCGCGGTCAGCGGCGTCGAGGCGTCTCTGCACGAGGCTGCCGGGCCGGTGGCGGCGTCGGCCGGGTTGGCTGGGTTGGCTGAAACGGCT
>NZ_JACBXC010000222.1 GCF_013870535.1 Streptomyces phytophilus
TCCAGGCGGCGCCGCCGAGCTGGAGGGTGCCGCGGGCCTGCCTGCCCTCGACCCAGTGGTAGACGGTCTGCCCGTGCGAGACGACGAGGTCGGCGCGCCCGCCCTCCGCGGCGTCGACCGCGTCGGCGGCCACCCGGCCGAAGAACCGGCCGAGTTCGGTGTCGAGCCGGCAGACCTCCGCCATCGTCGTACGCGCCGGGGGGAGGCAGGCGGCGACGGCGCGGCGCAGCTCGTCGGGGAAGGGGGCGCTGTGCAGGCCGCGGGGGTGCAGGAGGAGTTCGTCGCCGGCCAGGCGCAGATCGCAGACGGCGGCGTCCACGGCGTCGTACGAGGTGCCGCTGAGCAGGCCGACGACGGTGAGCGCGGGGGCGGGGTGCGGGTGGGTCATCGGGCCATTGTCGTCGGCGCGTTCGCCGGGGTGCCGGCGGCGCGGGCTGGGTGGCGTCGAGGTCGCAGGCCCGGCGGCCGGGTGCCGTCCTTGCGCAGAGGCGCGGCGGCGGGCCTGCGACCCCGCTGGGCCAGAACTATACATTTCGGGCATTCTGCCGCAAGGCAAAGCGCGGCCCGAGTTGTCGGGCCAGCTTCTGAAATTTCGTTGCGAGGCCATTGACGTCGGCGGTTGTCGGCCGTCAAGCTCTGTCCACCGCGTGTTAACGATAACACGAGTGTGACCCAGGGAGCCGCCCGATGTCAGGTCGTCATCCGCCGATCCCCCCACCAACCGCCGACCCCAGCACGACCACCCCCCTCCGCACCCGCTTCGACCGCCGTACCCTCCTCCGCGCCTCCGCGGCCGGCGCGGTCGCCACCGCCGCCGGCGGCCTGGCCACCGCCTGCGGCAGCGCCGCGGGCCAGGGGCCGGGGAAAGTCGCCATCCACGGCGACAACGCCACCTGGGAGGCCCCGCTGCAGGCCGCCGGGAAGGCGCTCCAGTCCACCGCCGGCCTGCAGCTCGTACCCGAGGTCATCCCCTCCCTTGAGTCCTTCGAGCAGATCGTCAAGTCCTCGCTCCGCACGAACAAGACCCCCGACCTGCTCAAGTACTGGTCCGGCTACCGGCTGCGCGACCTCGCGCGCACCGGCGGCATCGAGGACCTGTCCGAGCAGTGGGAGTCCGCCGAGTCCCGGGGCTGGGTCGACCCCTCGCTGCGCGAGGCGTTCACCTACGGCGGCCGCGTCTACGGGCTGCCGATGAACCTCGCCTACTGGGTGATCTTCTACAACCCCGAGGTCTTCGCAGAGCACCGCCTCAAGAAGCCCGAGACCTGGGACGACTTCCTCACCGCCTGCACCCGGCTGAAGGACAACGGCATCACCCCGCTGCACGGCACCACGGCCGGCCGCTGGCCCGCGTTCATCTGGTTCCAGGAGATCCTGAGCCGTCAGGACCCGCAGTTCTACGACGACCTGATGAACGGGCGCGAGCGCTACACCGACCCGCGCGCCGAACGCGCGCTGCGCACGATCGCCGGCTTCTTCGACAAGAACTGGTTCACGAGCATGGACGTGGACCACAACGCCGCCGCCGCCGCGGTCGTCCACGGCGACATCGGGATGGTCGCCTGCGGCACCTGGCTGGGCGGCGTCTTCGCCGGCGCCGGCGCCAAGCCCGGCAAGACCGTCGACGCCTTCGTGCTGCCCATGGCCGACCCGGCTGCGCGCCCCTGCGTGATCTTCGAGTCCAGCGCCTTCGCCGTCACGGTCAAGGGCCCGGACAAGGAGGAGGCGTTGAAAGCCGCCGGCGGCTGGCTGCACCCCGAGGTCGCCACCGCCTTCGCGCACGGCCTCTCCGACGGCAGCCCCAACCCGAAGGTCACGCCCGCCAACGCGGTCATCGAAGGCGTCACCCGCCAGTCGAAGGACCTGTGGCTGCTCAACCGCTTCTGGGAGCAGGGCCCGCCCGAACTCGTCGAGTCCACCGTGGACGACCTCGCGGGCATGCTCATCGAACCGCACTCGTACCGCGGCGGGCTGCGGACCATGCAGGAGCGCGCCGACGAGGCGTGGAAGGTGTGGCGGGAGGCGGAGAAGTCATGACCGACACCCTCGGCACGACGGACGCCGCCGGGCCCGTGCGCGTACGCCGCCGCATACCCGTCCGCAGCCCGCACCAGGCCGCGAAGACGACGTCCACCAGCCGCCTGGGCGGCCCGTTCGCCGGCGTCCCCTGGGCGCTGCCCGCGCTCGCCCTCGTCGGCGTCCTGCTCGTCTACCCCTTCCTCCGCAGCATCTACGGCAGCTTCTTCGAGGACAACGGCTTCTCCAGCAGCTTCACCGGCATCGACAACTACACGCGGCTCGCCGAGGACCCGATCTTCGGCCGCTCGCTGCTCAACACCTTCATGTGGGTCGCCGGCACCCTGCTGCTGCCCGTCGTCGCCGGCCTCGCCATCGCGGTGGCCACCCACCGGATGCGCCGCTTCGGCGGACTCGCCCAACTCGTCATCGTGCTGCCGTTCGCGATCTCCGGCGCCGCCACCGCCTCGCTGTGGCGCTTCATGCTCACCACCGACGGCGCGGTCAACCAGGTGCTGCGCGGCGTCGGCCTCGACTCCTGGGCGCAGGGCTGGCTGCTGGAGTGGCCGCAGAACACCATCTCGATGATCGTCGCCAGCACCTGGCAGGCCACCGGGCTGAACGTCGTCCTCTTCGCCATCGGCCTGCGCGCCATCCCGCGCGAGACGATCGAGGCCGCCGAACTCGACGGCGCCACCGGCTGGCGGATGTTCCGCCACATCACCCTGCCGCAGCTGCGCGCCGTGACGGTCGTGGTCGTCGGCATGGCCATCGTCAACAGCCTCAAGGCGTTCGACATGATCTGGGTCCTCACCCAGGGCGGTCCCTCGCGCAGCTCCGAGACGCTTGCGCTGACCATGTACCGCGAGGCGTTCCGCCTCTTCCACGTCGGGTACGGATCCGCCGTCGCGCTCGTGCTCTCCGTGATCGTCGTCGCTTCCTCGTGGCTCTACCTCCGCCGCCAGATGCCCGGTGCCAAGGACTGAGAGGAGACACCGACATGGGACGCCACATGCGCAACCTCTTCGTCGCCGGCTGCGTGCTGCTCTGGCTGCTGCCGCTCTACATCCTGATCGTCAACGCGCTGACACCGCCCGAGGAGTTCACCGGCTCGGTCGACTGGACCCCGCAGGGCTTCGCCTTCTTCGACAACGTCCGAGCCGCGTGGACCGACGCCGGCATCGGCGACGGCTTCGCCAGCTCCATGCTGTACGCCGTGGTGTGCGGCGGCGTGGCCGTGGTGGTCGCGGCGATGGCCGCGTTCGCCGTGATCGTGCTGCCGATACCCAGGCCCGCCCTGTGGTTCTGGGTGATCTTCTCCGGGACGCTGTTCCCGCTGCAGATGTTCCTGGCCCCGCTGTTCGGCATGTACGCCGACGCCAACCTCTACGACACCCGCCTGGGCCTGATGCTCGTCTACGCCGCCTGGGCCATCCCCTTCGCGTTCTTCCTCATCCGCAACCAGATGACGACGATGCCGCCGGAGATCACCGAGGCCGCGATGCTCGACGGGGCGTCCATGCGCCGCATCTTCTGGCGCATCCACGTGCCGCTGATGCGCTCGGGGCTCGGCGCCGCGTTCATCTTCCAGTTCACCGCCGTCTGGAACGACCTGCTCTTCGGCATCACGCTCAGCCGCAGTCCCGAGATCCAGCCGGTGATGGCCGCACTCAACTCCCTCACCCAGGCGTACAGCACCGCCGGGCCCCCGGTGGTCCTCGCGGGCGCGTTCATCGTCTCGCTGCCCACGCTGCTGGTCTTCCTGGTGTTCCGCGGCCTGTTCCTGCGCGGCATCACCGCGTCCGCCCGCTGACCCGCCCGACCGCCCGACCGCCCGCCGACCCCATCCGCCCGCCGACCCCTGCCCGGCCCACGAACCCGCCCGCTTCACCGCCCGCACCACCGCGGGAGAGTACGGAGACCACCGCATGACCACTCGGGCCCTCGTCAAGACCACCGACTGGGACAACGACCGCATCCGCGACAGCCTGCGCAGCAGCGTCGTCACCGCCGAGGGCAGCCTCGCCGGCACCGCCCTGCGCCTGACCCAGGAACCGCTGCTCAAGCACGCCGAGGGCGGCGGGCTGCTGCAGAGCCTGCGCGTCGAGGCCACCGGCGGCGCCCTGCCCGCCGGCCTCGCCGCCGATCTCGCCGTACGCACCGAATCCGGCACGGCGCTGCCCGCCGTGCCGGAACCGGGCCCCGGCGGGTCCGTACGCCTGCTGCTGCCCGCCGTCGACACCGCCACCCGCGTCACCGTCGGCCTGGCTGCCGATGGCGATGCAGATGGCGGTGCCGACGCCGGTATCGGGCTGACCCTCACCCCGCAGCGGCAGTGGACCCTCCACCTCGTCCACCACTCCCACCTCGACATCGGCTACACCGACCCCCAGGGCCGCGTGCTGGCCGAGCACCTCTCGTTCCTCGACTCCTGCCTGGAGCTGACCCGCGCCACCGACGACTGGCCGGCCGAGTCCCGGTTCCGCTGGTGCGTGGAGTCCCTGTGGTCGTTCCGGCAGTGGGCCGACGCCCGGCCCGCCGAGCAGGTCGACGAGTTCGTCCGGCGGGTACGCGAGGGCCGTATCGAGCTGACCGCCATGCCCTTCAACCTGCACACCGAGACCTGCTCCACCGACGAACTGCACGAACTGCTCCGGCTGGCCCACGAGGTGCGCGACGAGCACGGCGTGGAGTTCACCTCCGCGATGCAGACCGACGTGCCCGGCGCCGTCGTCGGCCTCGTCGACGCGCTCGCCGCCGCGGGCGTCACGTACCTGTCCGTGGCGCACAACTGGGCCGGCCGGTCCGTGCCCCACCTCGTCGGCGGCGAGAAGCTGCCCCGGCTCTTCCGCTGGCGCGCGCCCAGCGGCAACAGCATCCTCGTCTGGGTCACCGACACCCCGCACGGCCTGGCCTACATGGAGGGCCCGCTGCTCGGCTTCGACACCGACTACTCAAGCGTCGACGACCTGCTGCCCGCGTATCTGACGTCGCTGGCCAGCAACCCGTACCCGTACCGCGGCGGCATCTTCGGCTGGGCCATGGACCAGGCCGACGTCAAGCGCGAGCCGTACCCGTGGGACATCCTGCACCTGCGCGTCCAGGGCAAGTTCGGCGACAACGCGCCGCCCCGGCGGATCATCGCCGACACCGTCCGCCGCTGGAACGAGACCTGGGCCTACCCGCAGCTCAGGCTCTCCCGCAACGAGGACTTCTTCACCGACGCCGAGGCCCGCCTCGGCGACGAGATCCGCACCTTCGAGGGCGACTGGACCGACTGGTGGGTCGACGGCGTCGGCTCCGGGGCCCGCCCGCTGTCCCTGGCCCGCACCGCGCAGGCCACCGTCGCCGACGCCCAGACCCTCGGCACCTTCGCCGGCATCCTCGGCGCCGCCGGCGCCGCCGACGACAGCCGGGACTCGGCCCCCGTCTACGAGGCGGTGTCCCTCTTCGACGAGCACACCTGGGGCGCCGGCGACCCCTGGACCCACGGCGACCACGGCGGCCACAGCGGCGAGGAGCAGTGGCACTGGAAGTACGGGCAGGCGCTGCGCGCGTACGACGACGGCAACTCCCTGCTCGACCGGGCCCGCGCCCGCCTCGGCCAGCGCCTCGCGAGCGCGCCGGACGCCGTGTCGTACCACGTCGTCAACACCTGCTCCTGGGCCCGCACGGACGTCGTGCGGATCTTCCTGCCGGAGAGCAGCGTGCCGCTGGAGCAGCGCGTCGCCGTCCGCGACGCCCGCACCGGCGAGCGGCTGCGGCACGAGGAGGAGGCACAGGTCAACGACGACCACCGGGACGCCGGCCGGTTCCTTCTGGTCTGCGTCGCCGACGTGCCGGCCGCCGGCTCCGTACGCCTCGACGTCGTCTCCGACGGCGCCGGCGACGGCGCGGCCGACGGCGAAGGCGCCGTCCTGAAGGCCGCCACCGGCTGGAACCCCACCGGCGGCACCGAACAGGAGGACCCCGCAGAGACCGCCGCCGCCGCGCACGCGCAGGCCGACCCCACGCTGCTGGAGAACGAGCACCTCGCCGTGCGCGTCGACCTCGCCCGCGCCTGCATCGCCTCCGTCGTCGACAAGGCCACCGGCCGCGAACTCGTCCGCGCGGACGCCGTCGCCGGCTTCAACGCCTACATCCACGACAGCTACACCACCGCCGGCGGCTTCAACCACAACTCCAGCCGCACCACCGGCTCCGAGCGCCTGGAGCACCTCGGCAACCGCTCCGTCGCCCCGCCCGCCGCGCTCATCGCGCGCAAGTCCACCGCCACCGGCGAGACCCTCACCTACGAGACCCGCCCCGCCGGCGCCAACCGGGTGCGTACGACACTCACGCTGCCGCACGGCGCCGCCCGCCTCGACATCGACAACCGCGTCGACAAGGACGCCACCCTCGGCAAGGAGAGCGCCTACTTCGCGTTCCCCTTCGCCTTCGAGACGCCCACCGTGCGCATGGAGGCCACCGGCGGCGCCACCGGCACCGGACTGTCCGTCATCCCCGGCTCCGCGCAGCACATGCAGGCCGTACGCCGCTGGGTGACGCTCGCCGAGGACGGGCTCGCGGTCGCCTGGGCCACCCAGGACGCGCCGCTGGTACAGTTCGGCAACATCGCGCTGCCGTACGCGCCGTTCCCCAAGACGATGGGCCACGACGAGCCCGCCACCGTCTTCTCCTGGATCCACAACAACCTGTGGGACACCAACTTCCCCAGCGAGCAGGGCTTCGAGTTCACCTTCCGCTACAGCCTGGCCTGCGG
>NZ_JACBXC010000223.1 GCF_013870535.1 Streptomyces phytophilus
GGGGTGTGAGGGCCCGGAACGTACGACAAGGGCCCCGCCGCGGCATGCGGCGGGGCCCTTCGGCGCGTACGTGCGGCTACCGCTTCGAGAACTCCTGATACTCCTTCAGCACGTCGTCCGTCAGCCCGTCCATCACCAACTCGCCCTTCTCCAGCCACAGCACCCGGTCGCAGGTGTCGCGGATGGACTTGTTGGTGTGGCTGACGAGGAACACCGTGCCGGCCTCCTTGCGCAGCTCGCGCAGCCGGGCCTCCGAGCGCTTGCGGAACCGCAGGTCGCCGGTGGCCAGGGCCTCGTCGATCATCAGCACCTCGTGGTCCTTGGCCGCGGCGATGGAGAACCGCAGCCGCGCCGCCATGCCGGAGGAGTACGTCCGCATGGGCAGGGTGATGAAGTCGCCCTTCTCGTTTATGCCGGAGAAGTCGACGATGCTCTGGTACCGCTCGCGGATCTGCTCGCGGGTCATGCCCATCGCCAGCCCGCCGAGCATCACGTTCCGCTCGCCCGTCAGGTCGTTCATCAGCGCCGCGTTGACGCCGAGGAGCGAGGGCTGGCCGTTGGTGTACACCGTGCCGCTGTGCGCGGGCAGCACGCCGGCGATGGCCTTCAGCAGCGTCGACTTGCCGGAGCCGTTGGAGCCGATCAGGCCGATGGCCTGGCCGCGGTACGCCGTGAAGCTCACCCCGCGCACCGCGTGCACCTCGCGCACCCGGCTCCCCCGCTCCCGGCGCAGGATCCGGGTCAGGGCGGCGGAGCCGCTGCCCTTCCCGCGGGCCCCGCCCAGCACCCGGTACACGATGTGCACGTCGTCCGCGATGACCGTCGGGATCCGCCCCTCGCCGGGCGTGTCGGTCTCGGCGCGGCTCGTCGGATGTTCAGCCACGGCCATATCGCTCCTCAGCTTTCCAGAAGAACACGAACCCGAACGCGCCGACCACGACGGCCCAGCCCAGTGCCAGCAGCCAGACGAAGGGGGGCAGGTTGCTGTCGGGGAAGTCGCCCATCAGGGCGTAGCGCATCAGGTCCATGTATACAGCGGCCGGGTTCATCGCCACCGTGTCGGCCACCCACGTGGGCGCGTTCGCCCGCTCCATCATGTGGTAGAGCGGGAACATCACACCCGAGGCGTACATCCAGGTGCGCAGGATGAACGGCATGAGCTGGGCCAGGTCGGGCGTGTCGCTGCCGAGGCGGGCGAAGACCATCGCCAGGCCGGTGTTGAAGACGTACTGCAGCGCGAGGACCGGCACGACCAGCAGCCACGTCCACCGCGGGTAGAACCCGAAGGACAGCAGGAACGCCACCATGACGATCATCGAGTAGAGCAGCTGCTGCAGTTGCTGCAGCGAGAACGAGATCGGCAGCGCCGCGCGGGGGAAGTGCAGGGCCCGCACCAGCCCGAGGTTGCCCGAGATCGAGCGCACCCCGGACATCACCGACTGCTGCGTGAACGTCCACACGAACACCCCGGTGACCAGGAACGGGATGTACTCGCCGGTCGTCATGTTGCCGCGGCCGCCCAGCAGCAGGCCGAAGATGAAGAAGAAGACCGTGGCGTTCAGCAGCGGTGTCAGCACCTGCCACAGCTGGCCCAGCTTCGCCTTGCTGTACTGCGCGGTGAGCTTGGCGCGCGAGAAGGTCATGATGAAGTGGCGGCGCGCCCAGAGCTGCCGCACGTATTCGGGCAGACCGGGGCGCGCGCCGCTCACCGAGAGGCCGTACTTGGCGGCCAGCTCGGCCGGGGACAGCCCGTCGTCGGGATGGCGCTTGGGCGGAGCGCCCACTGCCGTTTCGCTCACAGTCGGTAACTTTCGTCCTCAGACACTCAACGGTACGAGCTTGTCAGATCACGGGCGGTCGTCCCAGCCGGGTCAGCCGCCACACCGTACGCCACTTCATGGGCGAGCGCGGCCCGCACGGTGCGCGCCAGCCCTCCCGGAAGCCTACGAGCCATGATTTCAGCACAGCCGGCGAGGGGCTGCGTGCCACTGTGAGAAGGAACCAGACACCGAGATAGACCGGGACGAGCGGCGCGGGCAGGTTCCGGCGGGCCAGCCAGACGCGGTTGCGGGCCACGTTGTGGTGGTACGTGGCATGCCTGCTGGGCGGCATCGTCGGGTGGTGCAGGACCATGTCGGCGCGGTAGTCGATGTGCCAGCCGGCATCCAGCGCGCGCCAGGCGAGGTCGGTCTCCTCATGGGCGTAGAAGAAGTCGTCCGGCAGCCCGCCGACCTCCTGGAACACCGCCGTGCGCACGGCGTTGGCGCCGCCGAGGAACGTGGTGACGCGGGAGGAGCGCATCGGGTCGGACGCGCGCAGCCGGGGCACGTGCCGGCGCTGCGTGACCCCGGTCTCGGGGTCGGCGATGCGGAAGCTGACGATGCCCAGGCGCGGGTCCGCGGCGAACGCCTCGCGCACCAGCCGGGCCGTGTCCTGTTGTGGCAGAAGACCGTCGTCGTCGAGGAAGAGCAGCACGTCGACGTCGCGGCCGCCGTCGCCGAACGCCTCGATGCCGACGTTGCGCCCGCCGGGGATGCCGAGGTTCTCGGGCAGCTCCACGACCCGTACGCCCTGCGGGATGTTGGGCACGGTCACGCCCTGGGCGACGACGACCACCTCGACCGGCGCGCCGTCCTGCTTGGCGACCGACTCCAGCAGCGCGCGCAGCTCCTCGGGGCGCTGGCCCATCGTGATCACGACGGCGCCGACCCGGATGTCCTCCGGGCGCTCGGCCGCCTGCTGCCGGGGCTGGTGTTCATATGTCATTCGGCTCACCGCAACCTACTGGAGGCCAGAATGCTGACCAGGTGAAGGAGGGTCTGCAGCATCGCTATCGCGGCGAGTACGGCGACACCGAGCCGGGAGAAGTACAGATCCCCCTTGATCAGGTCGAGGATCGCCAGCAGGAGGATGACGAGTGACGCCTCGATCCCCAGGATCAGCCGGTGGAACTGCAGCGCGGAGGCCGCCTTGCGGGCCACGGCGACCCCCGACGAGCGCGGCTCGGCCGCGGACTCCTTGACCGGCGGCAGGCCCTGCTGGTGGCGGGCGACGCCGACGAGGTCGGTCTCCGCCTTGATCAGCAC
Source organism: Streptomyces phytophilus (assembly GCF_013870535.1). Taxonomy (GTDB): domain Bacteria; phylum Actinomycetota; class Actinomycetes; order Streptomycetales; family Streptomycetaceae; genus Streptomyces; species Streptomyces phytophilus. The sequence continues at coordinate 3,087 of NZ_JACBXC010000223.1, forward strand.
GGCGCCCAGCGCGGCGAGCGTGCCGAGGAAGGCCCAGAGCCAGTCGACGGAGCCCTCGCCCCACGGGTCGGCGGCGCGCAGGCCGAAGCCCACGAGCACCGCCGCGTCGCACAGGTACGCGCCGACCCGGTCGAGGTACACCCCGCCGATGGAGAACTGCTGCTTCCAGCGGGCGACCTCCCCGTCGACGCAGTCGAGCAGCAGGTACAGCTGGACCATCAGCACGCCCAGCAGGGCTCCGGTGATCCCGGGGACGAGCAGCGCCGGGGCGGCCAGGACGCCGGCGAGGGTCATGACGTACGTCAGTTGGTTGGGCGTCACGCGGGTGTTCACCAGGTGCCGGTCCACGCGCAGCGAGATCTCGCGCATGTACAGGCGGCCGGCCCAGTGTTCTCCGCTGCGCCGGTCCTTCACCCCCGCGGGGTGGACCACGGGCCGTAGCTCAGCTACCGATGGCTTTGGCATAGTCGGCGTAGGCGTCTCTGATCTGGTCGGTGGACAGGTCGAGGTGTTCGAGGATCGTGTACCGGCCGGGCCGGGTCTGGGGTGCGAACTCGATGGCCTTCACGAACTCGTCGTCCGCGAAGCCGATGTCGTCGGCCAGCACGGGCAGCCCGTGCCGGCGCAGCACCTGCGCCATCAGCAGCGCCGTCTCCCGGTCGCCGCGCAGGAACGTGGCGAAGGTCCCGCCGATGCCGCACTGCTCGCCGTGGAGCGCGCAGCGCTTCGGGTAGAGCAGGTCGAAGGCGTGGCTGATCTCGTGGCACGCGCCGGACGCCGGGCGGCTGTCGCCGGCCACCGACATCGCGATGCCGCAGAGCACCAGCGCCTCGGCGAGGATGACGAGGAAGTCGTCGTCGCCGATCCCGCCGGGGTGGCGCAGCACCGAGTCGCCGGCGCTGCGGGCCATCGCGGCGGCCAGCCCGTCGATGGGCTCGCCGGTCTCGCGGTGGGACAGCTCCCAGTCGGCGACGGCCGACAGCTTGCACGTCACGTCGCCGATGCCGGCGCGGACGAAGCGCGGCGGGGCCTCGCGGATGACGTCGAGGTCGATGACGATCGCGATGGGGTTGGGCACGCCGTACGAGCCGCGCCCCGCGTCGTTGTCGAGCGTGGAGACCGGCGAGCAGAGGCCGTCGTTGGCGAGGTTGGTGGCCACGGCGACCATCGGCAGGCCGACGCGCGCCGCGGCGTACTTCGCGGAGTCGATGACCTTGCCGCCGCCGAGGCCGACGACGGCGTCGTAGCGGCCGGTGCTCTTGATGGAGTCGGCGAGCCGCACGGCGCCGTCGATGGTGCCGTCGGCGTCGGCGAACCAGTCGGCGCCGGGCAGCGCCGGCGCGAAGCGGTCGCGCAGCGCCTGCCCGGAGCGCGGGCTGATGGCGAACGCAAGCCGGCCCGACGGCGCGACACGCTGGTCGGAGAGGAGGTCCGCGAGGTCGTCCAGTGCCCCGGCCCGGATGTCGACCGTCAGCGGCGACGGGATCAGGCGGGTCAGTACCGGCACGCGATCTCCCTGCCCTTGGCGAGGTCGTCGTGGTTGTCGATCTCGACCCAGGCGATGTCGCCGATGGGTGCGACGTCGATCTTGAAGCCGCGGTTGACCAGCTCCTGGTAGCCGTCCTCGTAGTAGAGGTCGGGGTCGCGCTCGAAGGTGGTCTTCAGCGCGTCGGCCAGCTCGTCCGCGGCGGAGCCCTCGATGAGGGTGACGCCGATGTACTCGCCGGTGGCCTCGGCCGGGTCCATCAGCTTGGTGATCTTCTGGACGCCCTTGTCGGGGTCGGCGACGACCTTCATCTCCTCGTCGGCGAGCTGCTTGACCGTGTCGAGGGCGAGGATGATCTTCTTGCCGTCGCCGCGGGCGGCCAGCAGGGTCTTCTCGACGGAGACGGGGTGGACGGTGTCGCCGTTGGCGAGGATCACGTCGTGCCGGACCGAGTCCCGGCCGCACCACAGGGAGTAGGCGTTGTTCCACTCCTCTGCCTTGTCGTTGTCGATCAGGGTGAGCTTCAGCCCGTACGTGCGCTCCAGTGCCTCCTTCCGCTCGTACACGGCCTCCTTGCGGTAGCCGACGATGATCGCCGCCTCGGTGAGCCCGATCTCGGCGAAGTTGCCGAGGGTGAGGTCGAGGACGGTGGTCTCGCCGTCGACGGGCACCAGGGCCTTCGGCAGGGTGTCGGTGTAGGGGCGCAGACGCCGTCCGGCGCCGGCCGCCAGCACGAGGCCGATCATGCGGGTTCTCCTGTTTCGTCGTGTACGGCGGGGGCTCCGGAGGAGACCCAGAAGCGGATGCTCTCGGTGAGCACCACCAGCGCCACGGCCACGGCGATGGCCGCGAGCGCGAACGTGAAGCGCGTGCCGGTCAGCAGGGCTGCCGCCAGCGTGACCGCCAGCGCCCGTCCCTCGTGCCCGCCGATCGCCCGCACCAGGCGGCGCGGGGGCGCACCCGTGCCGCCGCGGATGCGGTACACGGTGTCGTAGTGATGGTAGGCGACCGCGGCCACCAGTCCGAAAGCCGCAGGAAGCGCTCCGTTCACCTCGGAGCGGGCCGCGAGCACCAGGACGAGGCCGTACTCGGCGGCCCGGAAGACCGGCGGCACGAGCCAGTCCAGCGGGCCTGCCAGCGGCCGGGCGACGGCGAGTGCCGAGGTCAGGACGTAGCCGACCGCGCCTATGAGGGGCCACCAGCTGCCGTACGGGGTGAGGAGCGCCAGCAGCACGAGGAGCGCGCCGCCGGCGGCGGCGAGGGCGGGTGCGGCGTACGGGGGCAGGGAGCGCGCGGGGGCGCGCAGGGAGCGGGCGGCGGCCTCGGCGAGCGGGCCGGTGTCGGTCAGCTCGTCCAGGGCCCTCAGGGCCTGCTCGCTGCGCGGGACGCGGCGTTTGAGGGAGCGCAGCACCCGGCCCGCGGTGGTGTACGAGGCGGCGAGCCCCATGCCGACGAGCAGCACGACGAAGACGACGCGCGGGGTGGTGACGGCGGTGAGGACGGCGATCAGCGCCCACCGCTCGCCGATCGGCAGCACCACCATGCGGCGCAGCCACACGGTCCAGCCGAGCCGGTCGAGCCGGTCGGAGAGTGCGAAGGCGGGGCTGTTGCCGTCCTCCGCGGCCCTGCCGGCATGGGCGGTACCCCCGGCCGCGGCGGCGGCGGGGGCGATGGACTCGTTGAAGGCGAAGTCCACTACGTGCCGGCAGATCTGCAGCACCATGGCGCCCAGCGCGAGGGCCCACACGTCGTCGCCGTCGGCGTTGGCGGCGCCGAGGGCGAGGCCCGCGAAGTAGGCGTACTCCTTGGCGCGGTCGAAGGTGGCGTCGAGCCAGGCGCCCATCGTGGAGTACTGGAGCGAGTAGCGGGCGAGCTGCCCGTCGGTGCAGTCCAGCACGAAGGAGAGCAGCAGCAGCACGCCCGCGGCGACGAAGCCGGCGCGGGTGCCCGTGGCCGCGCAGCCCGCCGCGAGCACCGCGGTGGCCAGGGAGGCGGTGGTGACCTGGTTCGGAGTGAGGCCGCGGTTCGCGCACCAGCGGGCGAGGTAGCGCGAGTAGGGGCTGATGAAGAAGGTGGTGAAGAACCCGTCGCGGCTCTTCACGGCGGCGCGCAGCCGGGCCTTCTCCTCGTCCACGGCGGCGACCGCGTCCGTCGCCTTCGCCCGGGCCAGGGCGTCCTCGGGCACGGCCGCCACCAG
>NZ_JACBXC010000224.1 GCF_013870535.1 Streptomyces phytophilus
CCGGGTTGGCGGGCCCGCCCACCTGGATCCCGGCCATCCGCGTCCACTCGTACGGCCCGGTCCGCACCTCCGCCGCCAGCTCTCCGTCGAAGCTCTCCTGGAGCGCCACCCCCGCCGCCTCGGCCGCCGCCGTCGCGCTCCGCGTGCTCGGCGCCATGAGGTCGCCCCACGTCCCGTCCGCCCCGACCAGCACGAGCCGGGCGCCCGGTTCGCCGAGGTACGCGACCTGCCCGCGCGCGCCGCCGTGGCGGCCGGCGAAGGACTCGATCTGCCGGGTGAGCTTGCGGGTCCTGCGGTCGTCGTCGCTCATGCCGCAGATGCTACCCGCCGGTAAGTCGGCGCAGGAAGGGACTCAGCGCAGGAAGGGATCCACGGCCACCGCGATGAACAGCAGCGACACGTAGGTGATCGACCAGTGGAAGAGCCGCATCTCCTTGAGCTTCGCGCCCACGGCCCCGCTCTTCGCCCGCCGCAGCAGCCCGTGCGCCTCGCGCAGCCACACCGCGCCGAGCACCGCGGCCACCACCGGGTAGAACCAGCCGGTGTAGCCCAGCGGCCACAGCAGCAGCGAGACGGCGACCATCACCCAGCTGTAGGCGACGATCTGCCGCGCCACGACCTTGTTCGACGCCACCACCGGCAGCATCGGCACCTTCACGCGCGCGTAGTCGTCCTTGACCTTCATCGACAGCGGCCAGTAGTGCGGCGGCGTCCAGAAGAACATCACCAGGAAGAGGATCAGCGAGGCCCAGGAGACGCTGTTCGTCACCGCGGACCAGCCGATGGCGACCGGCATGCAGCCGGCGATGCCGCCCCAGACGATGTTCTGCGAGGTGCGCCGCTTCAGCAGCATCGTGTAGACGAGGACGTAGAAGAGGTTCGCGCCCAGGGCGAGCGCCGCCGACAGCGGGTTGACGAGTGTGGCGAACCACACCGTGGACACCACCGTCAGCACGAGGCCGAAGGCCAGCCCCTCGGCCGGCCGCACCATCCCGGTCACCAGCGGCCGCTGCTCCGTGCGGTGCATCAGCGCGTCGATGTCCCGGTCCAGGTACATGTTCAGCGCGTTGGCACCGCCGGCGGACAGATAGCCGCCGACGCAGGTCGCGAGCACCAGCCACAGGTCGGGCACGCCCTCGGCGGCCAGGAACATCACCGGAACGGTGGTGATCAGCAGCAGCTCGATGATGCGCGGCTTGGTCAGCGCCACGAACGCCTTGACCCGGGCGCCGGTCGGCCGGTGCACAGTGCCCTGCCCGAGTACACCCGCGGGTCGGGATTCGACGGCCGTCACGGACACCTCTGCATCGCGGTCAAGGGATTCTGTACGTCGTCACTGTAGACGCTGCGTATCGGCCCTCCGCGCGGGGGGTGCCCCGTGTTGGGGGGGTACCCGCGCGGCCCTCGCGGGCGCCCGCCGGCGGGCGCAACGGGCCCGGCACCGGCAGTCTGGATATCAGCGGGATAGGCTCGAAGGCGCCCGGTGCTTTCCGGTCGCCGGAGTTCCCGCCCGTGGAGAGAGGAGCCCTGAACAAGGGTGAGCACGCAGCCGACCACCGACCTTGAGTGGACCGAACTGGACGACCGAGCGGTGGACACCGCCCGCGTTCTGGCCATGGACGCCGTACAGAAGGTCGGTAACGGCCACCCCGGCACGGCGATGAGCCTGGCCCCCGCCGCGTACACCCTCTTCCAGAAGGTGATGCGGCACGACCCCGCCGACCCGCAGTGGACCGGCCGGGACCGCTTCGTCCTCTCCGCGGGCCACTCCAGCCTGACGCTCTACATCCAGCTCTACCTCGGCGGGTTCGGCCTGGAGCTGGCCGACCTGGAGGCGTTCCGCACCTGGGGCTCCAAGACCCCGGGCCACCCGGAGTACGGGCACACCGCCGGCGTCGAGACGACGACCGGACCGCTCGGCCAGGGCGTCGCGAACGCCGTCGGCATGGCGATGTCCGCGCGCTACGAGCGCGGCCTCTTCGACCCGGACGCGCCCGCCGGCACCTCCCCGTTCGACCACCACATCTGGGTGGTCGCGGGCGACGGCTGCCTCCAGGAGGGCATCTCGCACGAGGCGTCCTCGCTCGCCGGCCACCAGAAGCTGGGCAACCTCGTCCTGCTCTGGGACGACAACCACATCTCCATCGAGGGCGACACCGCCGCCGCCGTCTCCGAGGACACCATCGCGCGCTACGAGGCGTACGGCTGGCACGTCCAGCGCGTCGAGCAGAAGCCGAACGGCGACCTCGACCCCGAGGCGCTGTACCGGGCGTTCCAGGAGGCCAGGGCCGTCACCGACCGGCCGTCGTTCATCGCGGCCCGCTCGATCATCGCCTGGCCGGCCCCGAACGCCCAGAACACCGAGGCCGCGCACGGCTCGGCGCTGGGCGAGGAGGAGGTCGCCGCGACCAAGCGGATCCTCGGCTTCGACCCCGAGCGGCACTTCGAGGTCGACGGCGGCGTGCTCGCGCACACCCGCGCCCTCGGGGAGCGCGGCGCGGAGGTGCACGCCGCGTGGGACAAGCAGTTCGCCGTCTGGCGGCAGGACAACCCCGTGCGGGCCGCCGAGTTCGACCGGATCCGCGCCGGCGAACTGCCCGCGGGCTGGGCGGACAAGCTGCCGTCGTTCCCGGCCGGCAAGGCCGTGGCCACCCGCAAGGCGTCGGGCGAGGTGCTGAAGGCGCTCGGCCCGGTGGTGCCCGAGCTGTGGGGCGGCTCCGCCGACCTCGCCGGGTCCAACAACACCACCATTCCCGGCTCGACTTCGTTCCTGCCCGCCGACAACCCGCTGGCCGAGGCCGACCCGTACGGCCGGACCGTCCACAACGGGATCCGCGAGCACGCCATGGCCGCCGCCATGAACGGCATCACGCTGCACGGCAACACCCGTGTCTACGGCGGCACGTTCCTGGTCTTCTCCGACTACATGCGCAACGCGGTGCGGCTCTCGGCGCTGATGCACCTGCCGGTGACGTACGTGTGGACGCACGACTCCATCGGCCTCGGCGAGGACGGCCCGACCCACCAGCCGGTCGAGCACCTGGCGAGCCTGCGCGCGATCCCGGGGCTGAACGTGGTCCGCCCGGCGGACGCCAACGAGACGGTCGTCGCCTGGCGCGAGATCCTGCGCCGCTACACCAAGGAGTACGGCGTCGGCGCACCGCACGGCCTGGCGCTGACCCGGCAGGGCGTGCCGACGTACGAGACCCACGGCGCCGTCGAGGACACGGCCAGGGGCGGCTACGTGATGTTCGAGGCCGAGGGCCCCGGCGGCGAGCGGGCCGAGCCGCGGGCCATCCTCATCGGCACCGGCTCCGAGGTGCAGCTCGCGGTCACCGCCCGCGAGCAGCTGCAGGCCGAGGGCGTGCCGACGCGGGTGGTCTCGATGCCGTCCGTGGAGTGGTTCGACGAGCAGCCGCAGGAGTACCGCGACGCCGTGCTGCCGCCCGCCGTGAAGGCCCGGGTGGCGGTCGAGGCGGGTGTGGGGATGCCGTGGCAGCGCTTCGTCGGCGACGCCGGACGGGTCGTCTCCCTGGAGTACTTCGGCGCCTCCGCCGACTACAAGGTGCTGTTCCGTGAGTACGGGCTCACCGCCGAGGCCGTAGCCGATGCCGCGCGGGAATCCCTGCGGGCCTGAAGTCGCTGACGCATACAGACGAAACGATGTCAGGAGATGCAATACCGATGACCGACGCACTCGAACGCCTCTCCGGTGAAGGCGTCGCGATCTGGCTCGACGACCTGTCCCGCAAGCGCATCACGTCCGGCAACCTCGCCGAACTGATCGACGAGAGCCATGTCGTGGGCGTGACCACCAACCCCACGATCTTCCAGAAGGCCATCTCGGCGGGCGACGGCTACAACGGCCAGCTCACGGACCTCGCCGTCCGCGGCGTCACCGTCGAGGAGGCCGTCCGCATGATCACGACGGCCGACGTACGCGACGCCGCCGACGTGCTCCGCCCGGTGTTCGACGCCACCGAGGGCCTGGACGGCCGGGTCTCCATCGAGGTCGACCCGCGGCTGGCCCACGAGACGGCCGCCACCGTCGCCGAGGCCAAGCAGCTGGCCTGGCTGGTCGACCGGCCCAACCTGTTCGTGAAGATCCCCGCCACCCGCGCGGGGCTGCCCGCCATCACCGAGGTGCTCGCCCGGGGCATCAGCGTCAACGTCACGCTGATCTTCTCCCTGGAGCGCTACGGCGAGGTGATGGACGCCTTCCTCGCCGGCCTGGAGCAGGCGAAGGCCGCGGGGCTGGACCTGGCGGAGATCCGCTCGGTCGCCTCGTTCTTCGTCTCCCGCGTGGACACCGAGGTCGACAAGCGGCTCGACGCCCTGGGCACCCCGGAGGCGAAGGAGCTGCGCGGCAGGGCCGCCGTCGCCAACGCGCGGCTGGCCTACGAGGCGTACGAGGAGGTCTTCTCCTCGGACCGCTGGCTCGCGCTGGAGAAGGCGGGTGCCCACAAGCAGCGTCCGCTGTGGGCGTCGACGGGCGTGAAGGACAAGGCGTACAAGGACACGCTCTACGTGGACGACCTGGTCGCCCCGGGGACGGTCAACACCATGCCGGAGTCCACGCTGCACGCCGTCGCCGACCACGGCGGCGTCGACGGCGACAAGGTGCGCGGCACGTACGCCGGGGCGCGCGCCGACCTCGACGCCCTGGAGAAGCTGGGCATCTCGTACGACGAGGTGGTCGGCCTGCTGGAGGACGAGGGCGTGGAGAAGTTCGCGAAGTCCTGGACCGACCTGCTCGACTCGACCCGGCAGGAGCTGGAGCGCCGTGTACCGAAGGGGGCGTAGTCGACGGTGACGGGCTCTGACACCAACCCGCTGCGGGACCCGCAGGACCGGCGCCTGCCGCGGATCGCGGGCCCGTCGGGCCTGGTGATCTTCGGCGTCACCGGCGACCTGTCGCGCAAGAAGCTGATGCCCGCCGTGTACGACCTGGCGAACCGGGGGCTGCTGCCGCCCGGCTTCTCCCTCGTCGGCTTCGCCCGCCGCGACTGGGAGGACGAGGACTTCGCGCAGGTCGTGCACGACTCGGTCAAGGAGCACGCGCGCACGCCCTTCCGCGAGGAGGTGTGGCAGCAGCTCTCCGAGGGCTTCCGGTTCGTCCAGGGCGACTTCGACGACGACGAGGCGTTCGAGCGGCTGCGCACCACCGTCGATGACCTGGACAAGGCGCGCGGCACCGGCGGGAACTTCGCGTTCTACCTCTCGGTGCCGCCGAAGTTCTTCCCGCTGGTCGTCCAGCAGCTCAAGGCGCACCACCTGGCCGAGCCGGCCGGCGACTCCTGGCGGCGCGCCGTCATCGAGAAGCCGTTCGGCCACGACCTGAAGAGCGCGGAGGAGCTCAACCGGATCGTCCACGAGGTCTTCGAGCCCGACCAGGTCTTCCGCATCGACCACTACCTCGGCAAGGAGACCGTCCAGAACATCCTGGCGCTGCGCTTCGCCAACACGATGTTCGAGCCGATCTGGAACCGGTCGTACGTGGACCACGTGCAGATCACCATGGCCGAGGACATCGGCATCGGCGGCCGCGCCGGCTACTACGACGGCATCGGCGCCGCGCGCGACGTCATCCAGAACCACCTGCTCCAGCTGCTGGCGCTGACCGCGATGGAGGAGCCGACGGCCTTCGACGCGCAGGCGCTGGTGGCGGAGAAGACCAAGGCGCTGGAGTCGGTGCGCCTGCCGGAGGACCTGGGCCGGCACACGGTCCGCGCGCAGTACACGGCCGGCTGGCAGGGCGGCGTGAAGGTGCGCGGGTACCTGGAGGAGGACGGCATCGACCCGCACTCCGGGACCGACACCTACGCCGCGATCAAGCTGGAGATCGACAACCGCCGCTGGGCGGGCGTGCCGTTCTACCTGCGCGCCGGCAAGCGGCTCGGCCGCCGGGTCACGGAGATCGCCGTCGTCTTCCAGCGGGCGCCGCACCTGCCGTTCGACACCACCGACACGATGGAGCTGGGCCAGAACGCCCTGGTGATCCGCGTCCAGCCGGACGAGGGCATCACCGTGCGGTTCGGCTCCAAGGTGCCGGGCACGTCGATGGAGGTGCGGGACGTGACGATGGACTTCGCCTACGGCGAGTCCTTCACCGAGTCCAGCCCCGAGGCGTACGAACGGCTGCTGCTGGACGTGCTCCTCGGCGACGCGAACCTCTTCCCGCGCCCCCAGGAGGTCGAGCTGTCCTGGAAGATCCTCGACCCGATCGAGGAGCACTGGGCCAGGCACGGCAAGCCCGAGTCGTACACCGCGGGCACCTGGGGTCCGAAGGCGGCGGACGAGATGCTGGCACGAGACGGACGGAGCTGGCGGCGGCCATGAACATCGACCTCACCGAGACCACCTCGGCCCAGATCAACGCCGCGCTCGTGGGCGCGCGGCGGGCCACCGGCACGCCGGCGGTCGGGATGGTGCTCACGCTGGTGATCGTCACCGACGAGGGCAACCACTACGACGCGCTCAAGGCCGCCAGCCAGGCGTCCAAGGAGCACCCGTCGCGGATCCTGGTCGTCATCAAGCGCCCCGGCCGCTCCCCGCGCGAGCGCGCGCAGGCGCGGCTGGACGCCGAGGTGCGCGTGGGCAACGAGACGGACACCGGCGAGACGGTGCTGCTGCGGCTGCACGGCGAGCTGGCCGGGCACCCGGAGAGCGTCGTGCTGCCGCTGCTGCTGCCGGACGCGCCGGTGGTGGTGTGGTGGCCGGAGGACGCGCCGGAGAACCCGGCGGAG
>NZ_JACBXC010000225.1 GCF_013870535.1 Streptomyces phytophilus
CGCGGGGCGGCGGTTGCGGAGGTCGCTGCAGACGGGCTTGCCGGCGTGCAGGTCGCCGTCGCCGCTCCCGTCCCCGTCGCCGTCCGCGCCCTCGGACACGTACGGCAGCAGGTCGTCCCGGATCTGGAACGCGATCCCCATCGCCTCCCCGTACGCCGCGAGCACCGCCGCCTGCTCCCTGCTGCCGCCGCCGAGCAGCGCGCCCACGTGGCACGCGGCACGGAACAGCGACGCGCTCTTGAGCCGGACCATCTCCACGTACGCGGCGATGCCCCCGTCCGCGGCCGCGGTCACCTCGCGCAGGCTGCCGCTGAGCGCGACCTCCTGCGCGACACCGCGCGCCGTCTGCTGCCCGGCGGCGCCGAGGGCCTCGACGGCGTCGAGGACGCACCCCGCGGGCACACCGGTGCGCCGGCAGGCGCCGAGCTGCTGGAAGAGGGCGAAGAACATCGAGTCGGCCGCCAGCATCCCGTGGGCGAGACCGAACTCGCGGTGCGCCGCGACCTTGCCGCGGCGCACCTCGTCGCCGTCGATGATGTCGTCGTGGACGAGGGTCGCGACGTGGGCGAGTTCGATGCCGACGGCCGCGGGCAGCACCGCCTCGTACGACCCGCCGACGGCACCTGCGGCGGCGAGGAGGGTGATCGGCCGCAGCAGCTTGCCGGGCGGACTGAGCGCCCACCGCTGCGCGGTGGCCAGCAGGTCGGGGTCGTCGGCGCCGGCACCGCCGCGGTCCAGCCAGGAGGCGATGCCGGCGTCGACGGCGTGACGCAGCTCGGCGAGTGGAAAGCACGCCGGGCCGGCGTCGGTGCGCTGCATGAGGAGAAGCCGCCTTCCCGGGGGCAGGGTGCGTAGGCGCCCGTTTGGCTGGTAACGACGGCGTCAAAGCCCAGGGCACTGCGCATCACCCCGTTGGGGGGTTCCGCCCGGCGCGCGGCATTCACGACCCGGTCGCGGGCCGCTCGTTGACGCGCCGGTAACAAAGTTGGCGCAATAGTGATGCTCATGACAATGAAGTCCGGTCGCCGGTCTTGCCGTCGCCGGGCGGAGCTGCCTCAATGCCTAGTTATCAGGGGTGATCCACCCCCGACCCCCCACAAGGAAGAGGCACTCCATGAAGAACGCACGCACCGCCCTGGGCGTGGGTGCCGCGGTCGCCGGCGCGCTGTTACTCGCGGCGCCGAGCGCGCTCGCGGTGGAGCCGCAGACCGCCACCATCGGGTTCGACTGCGGCAGTTTCGGCTCCGGCGAGGCGACGCTCGAAGCCACGCAGGACGGCACCGCGGCGACGATCACCATCACGACCGACGCCATCACGGCGCCGATCCCGATCGGCGCGAACTCCGCGTCCTCGACCCTCACCCTCACCAAGAACGGCACCGACACGGTGGAGTTCTCCGGCAACTCCAACCCGGCCATCCCGGTCGGCGCGCCGGCGAACACCGGCCCGCTGGCCGGCACGGTCGCCTCCGGCGACTCGCTGGAGGCCACGTCGCTGACGGTCTCGGTCCTCGGCATCACGGCCGACTGCTCCGCCACCACCCCGCAGAACCCGGGCCCGTTCGTCTTCGAGTGACGGGACCGCGCCGGACACGACCGGCGGCCGGACACCTTGTCCGGCCGCCGGTTCGTACCGCCGGCTCGTAGCGCCGAGTCGCCGCAGGTGCGTTACGGGCGGTACTGCCGGCACTCCCCGGTGAAGACGCCGTCCAGGCACTCCCGCAGCAGTTCCCCGCCGACCGCGGCCGGCGGGCGTCCGCCGACGCTCCCCTCCGGCTCCTGGTAGATCTGGTCGGCCAGCCCCGTGACCAGCGCCGCGATGCGCGTGGCGGCCACGTCGGCGTCGACGTCCGCCGCCACCTCGCCGCACTCCTTGCCGTTGTGCACCGCGGTCGCCAACTGCCCCCGGATGTCGGCTGCCGTGGCCCGCGCGACCTCGGCGAGCGCGGCGTTGTCGAGGGAGCGGCCGAGGAAGGCGCGCGTGACGCGGTACTCGCCGCGCCTGTCCTCGTCGAGCGGCAGCTGTTCCAGCAGGCTGTGGAAAACCACCTCGGAGATCCGCCGCCGCTCTTCCGTGCCCTTGGTGATCCACCCCGCCACGCGCTCGCGGAGCGCCCCGGTCACCTGCTCGTACGCGAAGAGCAGCAGGTCGTCCTTGCTGGCGAAGTAGTGCTGGACGAGCCCGACCGAGATGCCCGCCTCCCGCGCCACCGCGGCGACCGTGACCGCGTCGAGGCCGGCGGTGGCCACCAGGTGCCGGACCGCCGCGGCGATCTCGCGGCGGCGGGCGGCGTGGTCCGCGGTCCTGGGCACGCGGATAACCGTATCAGGGTATGGTTACGTCATAACCGTACGGCTATACGGTTATGCCTTACCCCGCCCTGCCCGGAGACGGAATCATGCGAACTCGCGCAGCAGCCCTGGTACTTCTCCTCCTCGCCGCCCTCGCGCCCCTCCCGGCGCACGCCCGGTCCGCCACCTCGCAAGTCGACGCCTACCTGCGAGAACGTGCCCGGGCCACCGACACCCCCGGCCTCGCCTACGCGATCGTGGGCCCCGGCGGCACCGAGCGCACCGGCGCCTTCGGCCACGACGGCGACGGCGGGCCCGTCACCCCGCGCACGCCTTTCCTGTGGGGCTCGATCGCCAAGCCCGTGACGGCGACCGCGGTCATGACGCTCGCCGAGTCCGGCGCCGTCGGCCTCGACGAGCCCGTACGCACCTACCTGCCGCGCTTCACCCTCGCCGACCCCGGCGCCGCCGCCCGCATCACCGTGCGGCACCTGCTCCAGCAGACCAGCGGCATACCCGAACACACCGGCGTCACCGACCGCTTCGGCGACCGGGACGACCCGTACGGCCAGGCCGTGGCGGACCTCGCGGACACCGAGCCGCGGTCCGCACCGGGCGAGCGCCACGGCTACTCCAGCGCCAACTACCTCCTCCTCGGCGCCCTCGTCGAAGCCGTCACCGGCCGCCCCTACGAGGCGTACCTCCGCGACCACGTCCTCGGCCCGCTGGACATGCGCGGCGCGGTCACCACACCGCGCCGGGCCCGGGCCGTACCGCGCGGGCACAGCTACTTCTTCGGCCAAGTGGTGGCCGCCGACACGCACTACGACCCGGCCGGCGCCAGCTACGGCTACCTCGGCGGCACCGTGCGGGACCTCGCCCGCTTCGCCGCCGCCCACCTCGGCGGCGGCACGTACGACGGGGAACGGGTCCTTTCCCCCGCATCCGTCGCGCAGCTGCACCGCGGCACGGCCGACTCCGGCGGCACCCAGCGCTACGGCCTCGGCTGGCGCGACGACACCCGCAACGACGACCTCGGCACCCGCACCGTCTGGCACACCGGCGGCGCCCCCGGCTACCACGCGATGGTGGTCCTGCTCCCCGGCGCCGACCGCGCCGTCGTCGTCCTGCAGAACGCCTACGGCTACTTCCAGGCCGCCGACCTCAACGCCGCCGGCTTCGGCGCCGCCCGCATCCTCGCCGGCGGCGACCCAGAACAGCCGCCCGGTGACGCCCCGTACACCGCGTTCCTCGCCGCCCTCGCCGCCGTACTCACCCTCACCACCGCCGCCACCGCCTGGACGGCCTTCCGCATCGCCCGCCCTGCGGCCGGCCGCCGCACCCGCCGCCGCATCCTGGCCACCACGGCCGCCTGGACCCTGGCCGCCCTCACCGCCGCCGCCCTGGCCGGCGTCGTCGCCCCCCGCTCCTTCGGCGTCGACCTCCGGCTGATCCGCCTCTACTCCCCCGACCTCGGCTGGCTCCTCACGCTCACGGCACTCGCCGCCTGCGCGCTGGCCGCGGCCCGGCTCGCCGCGGGCGGCCTCGCCCTGCGCCGCGCGGGACGCGGCAGGCGGTGAGGGGCACCGTCCCTCCCCGGGACGCGCCGCGGACCCCGGCCGCGGACCCCGGCCGCGGATCCCGGCCGCGGATCCCGTACGCCCGCCATCTCGCCTCGCGCGCCCCGGCCGTGGAGTCTGGAGGAGCACCGCCCCGGCCACCCGGCCCCGACCGGAGAGGGAACCCCGTTGTCCACGACCCAGGAAGCAAGGAACAAGGCGCAGCACGGCCGCCTTGTCGACGCCATCAACGCCCGCGACCCGGAAGTCATGTCGGAGGTGTTCGACGAGATCTTCCTTCCCGACGTGCGGCTGGACACCCCGCTGCCCGTGCAGGTGCCCGGTGTGCAGGCCGTCAAGGACGTCTTCGCGACGCTCCACCGGGCGTACCCCGACCTCCACATCGCCGTCGACGACCTGATCGCGGAGGGCGACAAGCTGGTCGCCCGGCAGACCGTGACCGGGACGCACCGGGGCGAGTACATGGGCCACGCGCCCACCGGCAGGTCCGTGACGTACAAGGAGATCTTCGTCGCCCGCTTCGAGGACGGCCGCATCGCCGAGACCTGGGGCGTCGTGGACGTCCTGGCCCAGCTGAGGCAGCTCGGCCTGCTCCCGTCCTGACGCACCCGCCGCACGGCCCCGGCCCCGCGGCGTACGCGGATTGACCCTTCCCATGGACCTCGCCGAGGAGCACCGGCTGCACGTCTCGCGCTGGTTCACCGCCTGTCCGCCCGCCATGCACCGGCGGGGACGTCGCGCCGTATACGGGCCTGGGCGCCGAACTGCGCCGGGCCGGGGGTTCGCCGACGCGGTCGCCGAGGGCACCGACCTGCTCCTCCTCTCGGCGACCACCGCCCCGCTCGGCTGGCACCTCGCCGAGGCCACGGGCACACCGACCCTGGGCGTCTACCTCCAGCCCCCCGCGCCGACCGGCGACTTCCCGCGGCACGTCGGCCGCCGCCCTGCGCGCCGCCGCGGGCGAGCCGTCGTACGCGCGGGCAGCGAAGAACGCCGCGGCACACATGGCGACGGAGGACGACGCGGCCCGCGTACTCGAAGCCGTCCGGTCCGCGACCGAAGGGACCGGCGGGATGATCGGCGGCCCGGCCCCCGGCGGCTGTGCCAGAGGGCTGCGGAAACCCGCCCGTGGCCGTGCCGGTCATTTGCCTTTCCTTTTCCGGTGAGGATGGGTGTGCGGGCGCTCGAAGTGTCGATGAGGCCCGTCATAGTTCATTTCGAGCGGCCCTTGAGTACTGGGAGGTACGGTCCCGGCATCAGGATTTCCCGGAACGCGATCGGCATCGACTGCTTGGAGTGCCTGGAGTGCTTGGTGTCCGAAAGTATGGGGGCGGAAGGACTTTTCTCGGCCCTCGCGGAATCATTCCTCACCCGCTACGGTTCGGACAACGTGAGGCCGATCGGCGTCTGCCGCAAGGCAATACCTTGAGTCTGTTCCTTCAGGTACCCCCCGCTGCCATTTCCTGAAGTCCTGTTATCTCGCGGCGTAATTCCAGGTCGCCGAGCCTTGGGCACGCTATTCGGCGACCGGCCCGAGAACCTTCTCCCCCCACCCCCCAATCCCCCACCTGTGAGGGGCCACTCCGGCGATTTCGTCGCCGGGCCCCTCTTCACCGAGATGAAGAAAGAGGATCATGGCGAATTCAGGGCGCAAGTCTGTCTTAGCCACCCCCCTGGGCCGCAGGTCGCTGCTGGTCGGCGGCGCCTCGGCCGCGTCGTTGTCCATGCTGTCGCTGTCCCGCCCCGCCGTCGCCGCCACCGGCGATGAGCCGCCCGAGCTTCCCGACCTGGACAAGGACAACTACATCAAGTGGGCCCAGCCCACGGGCCCGCGGACCGGCCAGTCGGCCAGCGACGCGTTCATCGGCACGATGGACGTGACGGTCATCCTGTTCATGAACCGCGCCGCGATGCTGGCGCTGTTCGACGCCGTGGCGCCGTACCACGAGACGGCGGTCGGCGTACACACGCAGATTCCGCGCCGCCCCGCCAGCGAGTCCGCCACCAACCGGAACATGAACATCGCCTGCATCTACGCCCAGAGAGGCATCTGGAGCCAGCTCCTGCCGCGCAACCTGGAGCCGCTGCGGGAGCTGATGCTCGGGCTCGGTCTGGACCCCGACGACTGGTCGGAGGATGTCACCACACCGGTCGGCATCGGGAACGTGGCGGCCAAGTCCGTCTGGAACGTCCTGAAGAACGACGGCATGAATTCCCTCGGTCACGAGGGTGGCCGCAAGTACAACCCCCGGCCCTGGGCGGACTACACCGGCTACGTGCCGACGAACACCGCCTTCAAGCTGAACAACCCCTCGCGCTGGCAGCCGCAGCTCCAGCCCCACAGCGCCCGCCGCGCCGGCGGCGGCCCCGGCGACCTGGGCATCTACGTCACCCAGCACTTCGTGACCCCCCAGATCGCGGTGACCATGCCGCACATCTACAAGGACCCCGCCGAGTTCCGGCTCGCCCGGCCCGACTTCACGGACCACACCGACCGCCGCGCCTACAAGCGCTCCGTGGACGAGATCATCGAGGCTTCCGCCGCGCTCGACGACGAGCGCAAGGCGCTCGCCGAGATCATGGAGAACAAGCTCTGGGGCATCGGCCACTCGTCCATCGAGGTCGGCCTGAAGAACGACCAGAACAACGAACTGGGCGTGCACGGCTGGGCGCAGTGGATGCTCACGCACATCCTGGCCACGTTCGACACGCTGATCGCCGCCTGGCGTTACAAGCGCATGTACGAGGCGGTGCGGCCGATCACCGCGGTCCGGCACGTGTACGGCAACCGCAAGATCCGCGCCTGGGGCGGCGTCGGCATGGGCACGGTCGACGACATCCCGGCCAACGAGTGGACCGGCTTCCTGCCG
>NZ_JACBXC010000226.1 GCF_013870535.1 Streptomyces phytophilus
CCCGAGAGCCGGGTCGAGGCTCTCGCACGACTGCTCTCCGCGGACGGGTACGCTGCCACCGCGCGCAGCGCGCCCGGGGCTCCCGGCGAGCAGCTCTGCCAGCACCACTGCCCGGTGGCGCACACCGCCGAGCAATACCCGCAGCTCTGCGAGGCGGAGACCGAGGTCTTCTCCCGCTTGCTCGGCACCCATGTGCAGCGTCTGGCCACCATCGCCCACGGCGACGGGGTGTGTACGACGTTCGTCCCCGAAGTCCGCGGGCACCACGCCCGCAGGCAGCCACCGACATCCGGGAGGACCCCCGCATGACTGCGCCCACGGCCTCTGCCCACACTGAGGCGAACGCCGCCTCGGAGCACCCCGAGCTCGAAGGGCTGGGACGCTACGAGTACGGCTGGGCCGACTCCGACGCCGCCGGCTCCGCCGCCAAGCGCGGCCTGTCCGAGGACGTCGTCCGGGACATCTCCGCCAAGAAGTCCGAGCCCGACTGGATGCTGAAGACCCGGCTGAAGGGCCTGCGGCTCTTCGGCAAGAAGCCGATGCCCACCTGGGGCTCCGACCTCTCCGGCATCGACTTCGACAACATCAAGTACTTCGTCCGGTCCACCGAGAAGCAGGCCCAGTCCTGGGAGGACCTGCCGGAGGACATCAAGAACACGTACGACAAGCTCGGCATCCCCGAGGCGGAGAAGCAGCGCCTGGTCGCCGGCGTCGCCGCGCAGTACGAGTCGGAGGTCGTCTACCACCAGATCCGCGAGGACCTGGAGGAGCAGGGCGTCCTCTTCCTGGACACCGACACCGCGCTGAAGGAGCACCCGGAGCTCTTCAGGGAGTACTACGGCACGGTCATCCCGCCCGGTGACAACAAGTTCGCCTCCCTCAACACGGCGGTGTGGTCCGGCGGCTCGTTCATCTACGTCCCCAAGGGCGTGCACGTCGAGATCCCGCTCCAGGCGTACTTCCGGATCAACACCGAGAACATGGGCCAGTTCGAGCGGACGCTGATCATCGTCGACGAGGACGCCTACGTGCACTACGTCGAGGGCTGCACCGCGCCGATCTACCAGTCGGACTCGCTGCACTCCGCGGTCGTCGAGATCATCGTGAAGAAGAACGCCCGCTGCCGGTACACCACGATCCAGAACTGGTCGAACAACGTGTACAACCTGGTCACCAAGCGCGCGGTGGCCTACGAGGGCGCGACCATGGAGTGGGTCGACGGCAACATCGGCTCCAAGGTCACCATGAAGTACCCGGCGATCTACCTGATGGGCGAGCACGCCAAGGGCGAGACGCTCTCCGTCGCCTTCGCCGGCGAGGGCCAGCACCAGGACGCCGGCGCCAAGATGGTGCACATGGCGCCGAACACGTCGTCCAACATCGTCTCCAAGTCGGTGGCGCGGGGCGGCGGCCGGACCTCGTACCGCGGCCTGATCGAGATCGGCGAGGGCGCGGAGAACTCGAAGTCCAACGTGCTCTGCGACGCCCTGCTGGTCGACACGATCTCCCGCTCGGACACCTACCCGTACGTCGACGTCCGCGAGGACGACGTGACGATGGGGCACGAGGCGACTGTCTCCAAGGTCAGCGACGACCAGCTCTTCTACCTGATGCAGCGCGGCCTGTCCGAGGACGAGGCGATGGCGATGATCGTCCGCGGCTTCGTCGAGCCCATCGCCAAGGAGCTGCCGATGGAGTACGCGCTGGAGCTCAACCGGCTGATCGAGCTGCAGATGGAAGGCGCGGTCGGCTAGCGGCCGCACCGCGTCCCGCACCCAGGCCGGCACAGCCTTCGAGAAGATCCCCGAGAAAGCGAGTACGAGAACAGTCATGGCCGACGCCCAGAAGATCCCGGCCGGCTCCACCGCCGCCGGAAGCATCGCGGTGGCCGCCGAGTCCACCGTGGCCACCAGGATGAGCGCCCCGCCGTCCTTCGACGTGGCCGACTTCCCGGTCCCGCACGGCCGGGAGGAGGAGTGGCGCTTCACCCCGCTGGCGCGGACCCGCGGCCTGCACGACGGCAGCGCCACCGCCACCGGCGAGCCCAAGGTGGCCATCACCGCACCCGACGGCGTCACCGTCGAGACCGTCGGCCGCGACGACGCGCGCCTGGGCCGGGCCGGCACCCCGGTGGACCGGATCGCCGCCCAGGCGTACTCCTCGTTCGAGAAGGCCACGGTCGTGACCGTGCCGAAGGACACCCAGCTCACCGAGCCCATCCGGGTCTCGGTGCACGGCGAGGGCGGGGTGTCGTACGGGCACCAGCTCATCGAGCTGGGCGCCTTCGCGGAGGCCGTCGTCGTCATCGACCACACCGGCGACGCGGTGCTCGCGGAGAACACCGAGTACGTGCTGGGCGACGGCGCCAAGCTCACCGTCGTCTCCGTGCAGGACTGGGCCGACGGCGCCGTGCACGTCGCGCAGCAGTCCGCGCTCATCGGCCGGGACGCCGGCTTCAAGTCCGTGATCGTCACCTTCGGCGGCGACCTGGTCCGGCTGCACCCCCGGGCGAGCTACGCGGGTCCGGGCGCCGAGGCCGAGCTGTACGGGCTGTACTTCACCGACGCGGGCCAGCACCAGGAGCACCGCCTGTTCGTCGACCACGACGCCCCGCACTGCCGCAGCAACGTCGCGTACAAGGGCGCGCTCCAGGGCGCCGACGCGCACGCCGTGTGGATCGGCGACGTGCTGATCCGCAAGGCCGCCGAGGGCACCGACACGTACGAGCTGAACCGCAACCTGGTGCTCACCGACGGCGCCCGCGTCGACTCGGTGCCCAACCTGGAGATCGAGACCGGCGAGATCGTCGGCGCGGGCCACGCGTCGGCCACCGGCCGCTTCGAGGACGAGCAGCTCTTCTACCTGATGGCCCGCGGCATCCCGGCCGACGAGGCCCGCCGGCTGGTCGTCCGCGGCTTCTTCGCCGAGCTGGTGCAGCAGATCGGCATCGAGGACGTCGAGAAGCGCCTCATCGAGAAGATCGAGGCCGAGCTGGAGGCGTCCGTCGCATGACCGACACGGCCGACGCGACGTACGTCCGCGCCTGCGCGCTGAGCGAGCTTGAGGAAGACCTCCCCAAGCGAGTGGAGCTCGGCGGCACGCCGGTGTCGGTCGTCCTCACCCAGGACGAGGTGTTCGCGATCTACGACATCTGCTCGCACGCGAACGTCTCGCTCTCCGAAGGCGAGGTGGAGGACTGCCAGATCGAGTGCTGGCTGCACGGCTCCACCTTCGACCTGCGTACCGGCAAGCCCTCCGGGATGCCCGCGACGCGCCCCGTCCCCGTGTACCCCGTCAAGATCGAAGGGGACGACGTGTTCGTCTCCCTCACCCAGGAGTCCTGAAGGCACCATGGCAACGCTTGAAATCCGCGACCTGCACGTCTCCGTCGAGGCCGACAACGCCACGAAGGAGATCCTCAAGGGCGTCGACCTGACCGTGAAGCAGGGCGAGACCCACGCCATCATGGGCCCCAACGGCTCCGGCAAGTCCACCCTGGCGTACTCCGTCGCCGGCCACCCCAAGTATCAGATCACGTCCGGGACCGTCACCATCGACGGCGAGGACGTGCTGGAGATGAGCGTCGACGAGCGCGCCCGCGCCGGCCTCTTCCTCGCCATGCAGTACCCGGTCGAGGTCCCCGGCGTCACCGTCTCCAACTTCCTGCGCACCGCCGCCACCGCCATCCGCGGCGAGGCCCCCAAGCTCCGCACCTGGGTCAAGGAGGTCAAGGAGGCGATGGCGCGGCTGAACATCGACCCCGCCTTCGCCGAGCGCAGCGTCAACGAGGGCTTCTCCGGCGGCGAGAAGAAGCGCCACGAGATCCTCCAGCTGGAGCTGCTCAGGCCGAAGATCGCGATCCTCGACGAGACCGACTCCGGCCTGGACGTCGACGCGCTGCGCATCGTCTCCGAGGGCGTCAACCGGATCCGCGAGACCGGCGAGGTCGGCACCCTGCTGATCACCCACTACACCCGCATCCTGCGCTACATCAAGCCCGACCACGTGCACGTCTTCGCGGACGGCCGGATCGCCGAGTCCGGCGGCCCGGAGCTGGCGGACAAGCTGGAGGAAGAGGGCTACGCAGCGTATGCCAAGGGCGGCCCCGTGAGCGGAGCGAACCCTCAGGAGGAGGTAGCGTGACCCCACTGCCGGGCCTCCTCGACACCGAGGCGATCCGCAAGGACTTCCCGATCCTGGACCGCACCGTCCACGACGGGAAGAAGGTCGTGTACCTCGACAACGCGGCCACCTCGCAGAAGCCGCGCCAGGTGCTCGACGCGCTCAGCGCGTACTACGAGCGGCACAACGCCAACGTGCACCGCGGCGTGCACGTCCTCGCCGAGGAGGCCACGGCGCTGTACGAGGGTGCCCGTGACAAGGTCGCCGCCTTCGTCAACGCGCCCAGCCGGGACGAGGTGGTCTTCACCAAGAACGCCTCCGAGTCGCTGAACCTCGTGGCCAACATGCTCGGCTTCGCCGACGAGCCGTACCGCGTGGACCGCGACACCGAGATCGTCATCACGGAGATGGAGCACCACTCCAACATCGTCCCGTGGCAGCTGCTCGCGCAGCGCACCGGCGCGAAGCTGAAGTGGTTCGGCCTCACCGACGACGGGCGCCTCGACCTGAGCGACCTGAACGAGGTCATCACGGAGAAGACGAAGGTCGTCTCCTTCGTGCTGGTCTCCAACATCCTCGGCACGCACAACCCCGTCGAGGCCATCGTCCGCCGCGCCCAGGAGGTCGGCGCGCTGGTCGTCGTCGACGCGTCCCAGGCCGCCCCGCACATGCCGCTGGACGTGCAGGCGCTGCAGGCCGACTTCGTCGCCTTCACCGGGCACAAGATGGTCGGCCCCACCGGCATCGGGGTGCTCTGGGGCCGCAAGGGGCTGCTGGACGACCTGCCGCCGTTCCTCGGCGGCGGCGAGATGATCGAGACCGTCTCGATGCACTCCTCGACGTACGCCCCGGCGCCGCACAAGTTCGAGGCCGGTACGCCGCCGATCGCCCAGGCCGTCGGCCTCGGCGCCGCGGTGGACTACCTCAGCGGCATCGGCATGGCGGCCGTCGAGGCGCACGAGCACGCCATCACGGAGTACGCGCTCGGGCGCCTCCAGGAGGTGCCGGACCTGCGGATCATCGGCCCGACGTCGGCCGAGGACCGCGGCGCCGCGATCTCCTTCACGCTCGGCGACATCCACCCGCACGACGTCGGGCAGGTGCTCGACGAGCAGGGCATCGCGGTCCGGGTCGGCCACCACTGCGCGCGGCCGGTCTGCCTGCGGTACGGAATTCCTGCGACCACGCGGGCGTCGTTCTATCTGTACTCCACCCCGGGCGAGGTCGACGCGCTGGTCGACGGCCTGGAGTACGTCCGGAACTTCTTCGGCTGAAGGGCGTGGGAACAGCGTGAAGCTCGACTCGATGTACCAGGACGTCATCCTGGACCACTACAAGCACCCGCACGGGCGGGGCTTGCGGGCCGGTGACGCCGAGGTGCACCACGTCAACCCGACCTGCGGTGACGAGATCACGCTGCGCGTGAAGCTCGACGGGCGGACCATCGAGGACGTCTCGTACGAGGGCCAGGGCTGCTCCATCAGCCAGGCCAGCGCCTCCGTGCTCAACGAGCTGCTGGTCGGCAAGGAGCTGGCCGAGGCGCAGCGGATCCAGGAGCAGTTCCTGGAGCTGATGCAGTCGCGTGGGAGGATCGAGCCGGACGACGCCATGGAGGAGGTGCTGGAGGACGCGGTCGCGTTCGCCGGCGTCTCGAAGTACCCGGCGCGCGTGAAGTGCGCCCTGCTGTCCTGGATGGCGTGGAAAGACGCCACGGCCCAGGCGCTGAAGGAGGCCGCAGCATGACCGACACCGACGTGACGACGAAGCCCGCCGAGGAGGAGGAGATCCGCGAGGCGCTGTACGACGTGGTGGACCCCGAGCTGGGCATCGACGTCGTCAACCTCGGCCTGATCTACGGCATCCACGTGGACGAGGGCAACATCGCCACCCTGGACATGACGCTGACCTCGGCGGCCTGTCCGCTGACCGACGTCATCGAGGACCAGGCGAAGGCCGCCACCGAGGGCATCGTCAACGACCTGAAGATCAACTGGGTCTGGATGCCCCCGTGGGGCCCCGACAAGATCACCGACGAGGGCCGCGAGCAGCTGCGCGCGCTCGGCTTCAACGTCTGACATCCGCGAAAAAGGCCCGCCCCGGTCCGCCCGGGGCGGGCCTTTTCGCGTCTCCGCGGCTCCGGCCGAAGGAAGATGAGAACGCGTTCGGGGTGATCGGGCAACAAGAGGTGACAGCACTCCGCTCACACCTTTTCGATCGGGGACCGCCCAGTGACCGACCCACCGCACGACATCACGGAGAGATTTGTGGAACCACCGCAGGACGTCTCGCCGCTCGTCGACGGAGACGCCGCCGTGATCGAGGAGTCGCTGGACCGGCCCGAGGCGTTCGCCGAGCTGTACGACCGGTACGCCCCCGCCATACACCGCTACGCCGCCCGCCGGCTCGGCAGCGGCGCGGCGGACGACATCACCGCCGACACCTTCCTGGCCGCCTTCCGCAACCGGGCGCGCTTCGACGCCCGCCGCGTCAGTGCCCGGCCGTGGCTCTACGGCATCGCCGCCAACCTCATCGGCCGGCACCGCCGTTCCGAGGTACGGGGCCTGCGCGCCCTGGCCCGTACCGGTGTCGACCCCGTGG
>NZ_JACBXC010000227.1 GCF_013870535.1 Streptomyces phytophilus
GGCGCGGACGAGCAGGGGCGTGGCCGCCGCCTGCTCCAGCGCCTTCATCTGCTGGCTGACGGCGGGCTGGGTCAGGCCGAGTTCGCGGGCGGCGGCGGAGAACGAGCCGGTCGCGGCGACGGCCCGGAGAACGCGCAGGTGACGGGCGTCGAACATGGCTCCACCCTAGGGCCTGTCGTTTGGATCTTCGCCGGGCTCGCGAAGACCCAAACGACAGACCCTAAGGGCCTCGCGCCCGCGGGCGGCCAAGACCGGAAAGTCCTTTGAGCGTTGTCGGAGCCGGCGGTTACCGTCGGGGGATGCAGGTGCTCTCCGTGAACCTCGCCCGGCCGCAGACCGCCCCCGACATCACCGACGCCCCCGGCTTCGTCACCGGCATCGACAAGCGCCCGGCCGAAGGGCCGGTGCGGGTCGAGGAGCCCGGCCCCAAGGGCGTCGGCGGCAGCGCCCTCGCCGGCGACGTCATCGGCGACCTGCGCCACCACGGGGGCACGTACCAGGCGGTGTACGCGTTCGCGCGCGAAGACCTCGACATCTGGGGCGCCGAGCTGGGCCGCGAGCTGCCGAACGGCGTCTTCGGCGAGAACCTGACCACCTCCGGCGTCGACGTCTGCGGCGCGCGCATCGGCGAGCGCTGGCGGGTCGGCCCCGACCTGCTGCTGGAGGTCACCAGCTCGCGCATCCCCTGCCGCACGTTCGCCGGCTGGCTCGGCGAGCGGGGCTGGGTCAAGCGCTTCACGCGGGCGGCCCGGCCCGGCGCGTACCTGCGGGTGATCGAGCCGGGCGAGGTCCGGGCCGGGGACGGGATCCGCGTCGAGCACCGCCCGGACCACGAGGTGAGCGCCGCCTTCTGGTTCCGCGCGAACACCCTGGAGCGCGAGCTGCTGCCCCGGCTCCTGGTCGCCGCGGACGCGCTGCATCCGGAGTCCCTGGAGAAGGCCCGCAAGGCGGCGGCCCGGACGTCCTGACCCCGCGCGCCCTCCGGGCCGACCCCGAGAGCCGGCTCAGGGTCGCCTCCGGGGCGTACCCGTGCGATTCCCGATACCCGCCGGAGTCAGGTGTCAGAAAACTCTGACACATGACGAAGACAAGTGGACGGAGACGGCGGCTCAAGCGGGTGCTCCTCGCGCTGACCGCGGTGGCGGGCACGATCGTGAGCGCGGTCGTCGGTGCCGGAGCGTGGTTCTACGCCACGGCGGACGTCTCCACGGTGGGCAAGGTCGACTTCACCAACGAGCTGCGGATACCGCCGCTGGACGAGGGCGAGGTGGCGGCGGACGGCACGCGGGTCTTCCGCCTCGGAATGCGGGCGGGCGAGACGGAGTTCGAGCCCGGCCGGTCCACGCCGACGTGGGGGTTCACCAGCCCGCGGACGGCCGCCGACGCGCAGTGGCCCGGGACGTACCTCGGGCCGACGCTGCGCGCCGAGCGCGGCGAGAAAGTGCGCGTCGAGGTCGACAACGGGCTCGACGAGCCGTCCACCGTCCACTGGCACGGCATGCACCTGCCCGCCGCCATGGACGGCGGCCCGCACCAGATGGTCGAGGCCGGCGGCGAGTGGCAGCCGCACTGGACCGTCGACCAGCCCGCGGCCACCCTCTGGTACCACCCGCACCCGCACGGCAGCACCGAGCGGCACGTGCAGCGCGGGCTGGCCGGGATGTTCCTCGTGGACGACGCGAAGGCGGACGGGCTCGGCCTCCCCGACGAGTACGGCGTGAACGACCTGCCCGTCGTCGTCCAGGACGTGCGCTTCGACGGCGACCGCTTCGACCACGGCCACCGGATGATGCGGAACACCGGCTTCCTGGGCGACGAGACGATGGTCAACGGCACCCTCGCCCCGTACCGGCAGGTGCGCGACGAGGTCGTCCGGCTGCGGCTCCTCAACGCCTCCACCGCCCGCGTCTACGACTTCGGCTTCGACGACGGCCGCGACTTCGACCTCGTCGGCACCGACGGCGGCCTGCTCGGCGCCCCGCACCGCACCGACAGCATCCTGCTCTCCCCCGGCGAACGCGCCGAGATCCTGGTCCGGATGCGGCCCGGCGAGCGGACCGTACTGCGCAGCAACCCGCCGGGCGGCGGCGACTTCTGGCAGTCCCGCTTCGCCGGCGGCGACGACTCCTTCGACGTGCTGGAGCTGCGCGCCGCCGACACCCTGCGCCCGGCGCCCGCCGTCCCGGCGCGGCTCGCCGACGTCGAACTGCCCGACCCGGCCGACGCCTCCCGCGAACGCCACTTCGACCTGCGCACGAGCGGCATCAACGGATCGCCGATGGCGATGGACCGCATCGACGCCACCGTCGAGCGCGGCGCGACGGAGGTCTGGACGGTGCGCAACCGCGACGGCGTCACCCACAACTTCCACGTCCACGACGTGCAGTTCCGCGTGCTGGAGGTGGACGGCGAGCCGCCGCCGCCGGAGCTGCGCGGGCGGAAGGACACGGTGTACGTGCCGAACGGCCGGGAGGTGAAGCTCGTCCTGCGCTTCGACGGCCCGCCCGACCCCGACGTGCCGTACATGTACCACTGCCATCTGCTGGCGCACGAGGACGGCGGGATGATGGGGCAGTTCGCCGTCGTGAACCCCGGCGGGAAGGCCGGGCAGGTCCCGGACGGAGGCGGTGGACATGCCGGTCACTGAGTGCGCCCGCTAGCGTGCGGACATGACGACTGCGCTGATTACGGGATCGACGGCCGGCCTCGGCGCCGCCTTCGCCCGCCGCCTGGCCGCCTCGGGGTACGACCTGGTGCTCGTCGCCAGAACGGCGGAGCGGCTGCACGAGCAGGCCGCGGAGCTGCACGAGCGGCACGGCGTCGAGGCGTCGGTGCTGCCGGCGGACCTGGCGACGGAGGAGGGCATCACGGCGGTGGAAAAACGCCTCGGCGACGCGGGGCGGCCGGTGGACCTGCTGGTCAACAACGCGGGCTTCGGGCTGAAGGGCCGCTTCCTCCAGGTGGCGCTGGCCGACGAGCTGACGATGCTGAAGGTGCACTGCGAGGCGGTGCTGCGGCTGACGACGGCCGCGGCGGGGGCGATGCGGGAGCGGTCGCGGGGCGCGGTGGTGAACGTCGCGTCGGTGGCGGCGTTCGTGCCGCGGGGGACGTACGGGGCGAGCAAGGCGTGGGTCGTGCAGTTCACGCAGGGCGTGGCGAAGGACCTGGCGGGCAGCGGGGTGCGGCTGATGGTGCTGTGCCCGGGGTTCGTCAGGACGGAGTTCCACGAGCGGGCGGGGATGGGGACGGACAACATCCCGGGGTGGATGTGGCTGAACGCGGACAAGGTGGTGGCGGCGGGGCTGCGGGATCTGCGGAGGGGCCGTACGGTGTCGATCCCGGACCCGAGGTACAAGGCGCTGATGGGCGCGACGAAGCTGGTCCCGCGCGGCCTCCTGGGCCGGGTGTCGACGGGGGCGGGCCGCAAGTACGGGCCTCAGTAGGGGGTCGCCGCCCGGGCGGGCCCGGCACCGTGGGGGGGGAGGGTTGTTCCCCGACCCCGCCCCTTCCCGAGACTCGGGGGCTCCGCCCCCGAGACCCCCGGCCCCTCGCGGCTCCGCCGCACGGGGGCCTCCGGGCCTCCGGCCCGAACGGCCGGGGCCCGCCGGCCCCGTACCACCCGAACCCGCCCCGGCTCCGGGCCGGGCGGGACGCACGCCGCAGGGCCTCGCCCCCTTGCGGAGGCGAGGCCCTGCGGTGTGTTGCCCGTGGTACCGACCGGAGGTCAGTGCGCGTGGCCGTGGCCGCCGTGGCTGTGGCCCGCGTCCTCCTCCGGCTCCGGCTTCTCCACCACCGCGCTCTCCGTCGTCAGCAGCAGCGAGGCGATGGACGCCGCGTTCTCCAGCGCCGAGCGGGTCACCTTCACCGGGTCGATGACGCCGGCCTTCACCAGGTCGCCGTACTCGCCGGTGGCGGCGTTGAAGCCCTGGCCCTCCTTCAGCTCCGCGACCTTGGAGGTGATGACGTAGCCCTCCAGGCCCGCGTTCTCCGCGATCCACCGCAGCGGCTCGACCGCCGCGCGGCGGACGACCGCCGCGCCGGTGGCCTCGTCGCCCGTGAGGCCGAGGCTGTCCTCCAGCACCTTCGCGGCGTGGACGAGCGCCGAGCCGCCGCCGGAGACGATGCCCTCCTCGACCGCCGCGCGGGTGGCGGAGATGGCGTCCTCCAGGCGGTGCTTCTTCTCCTTCAGCTCGACCTCGGTGGCCGCGCCGACGCGGATGACGCACACGCCGCCGGCCAGCTTCGCCAGCCGCTCCTGCAGCTTCTCGCGGTCCCAGTCGGAGTCCGTGCCGTCGATCTCGGCCTTGATCTGCGCGATCCGGCCGGCGACCTCGTCGGACTTGCCGGCGCCGTCGACGATCGTGGTGTCGTCCTTGGTGATGACCACGCGGCGGGCCGTGCCCAGCACCTCAAGGCCGACCTGGTCGAGCTTGAGGCCGACCTCCTCGGCGATCACGGTGCCGCCGGTGAGGGTGGCCATGTCGCCGAGCATCGCCTTGCGGCGGTCGCCGAAGCCGGGGGCCTTGACCGCGACGGAGTTGAAGGTGCCGCGGATCTTGTTGACGACGAGGGTGGACAGCGCCTCGCCGTCCACGTCCTCGGCGATGATCAGCAGCGGCTTCGCGGAGCCGGCCTGCATGACCTTCTCCAGCAGCGGCAGCAGGTCCTGGATGGAGGAGATCTTGCCCTGGGTGATCAGGATGTACGGGTCCTCCAGCACCGCCTCCATGCGGTCCTGGTCGGTCACCATGTAGTGCGACAGGTAGCCCTTGTCGAAGGCCATGCCCTCGGTGAAGTCCAGCTCCAGGCCGAAGGTGTTGGACTCCTCGACGGTGATGACGCCGTCCTTGCCGACCTTGTCCATGGCCTCGCCGATGAGCTGGCCCACCTGCTCGTCCTGCGCGGACAGCGCGGCGACGGCGGCGATGTCGGACTTGGAGTCGATCGGGCTGGCGGCCTTCAGCAGCTCGTCGGAGACGGCCGCGACGGCGGCGTCGATGCCGCGCTTGAGCGCGGAGGGCGAGGCGCCGGCGGCCACGTTGCGCAGGCCCTCGCGGACGAGCGCCTGGGCCAGCACGGTGGCGGTGGTGGTGCCGTCGCCCGCGATGTCGTTGGTCTTGGTCGCCACCTCCTTCACGAGCTGCGCGCCCAGGTTCTCGAAGGGGTCCTCGACCTCGATCTCGCGGGCGATGGTCACGCCGTCGTTGGTGATGGTCGGGGCACCGAACTTCTTGTCGATGACGACGTTGCGGCCCTTGGGGCCGATCGTCACCCTCACGGTGTTGGCAAGCTTGTCCACGCCGCGCTCAAGAGCGCGGCGGGCGTCCTCGTCGAACTTCAGAGTCTTCGCCATGGAACGTGGGTCCTCTCAAGGGGCGCGTAGGGAGCGCCGACGCCCCGGCCCGTTTCGATATGTCCTGCTCGATGAACGGATCCGGGGCGCGGCCTGTGTGTGAAGAAGCGGGAAGCGCCCCGTTACTTCTCGATGATCGCGAGCACGTCGCGGGCAGAGAGGACGAGGTAGTCCTCGTTGTTGTACTTCACCTCGGTGCCGCCGTACTTGCTGTAGAGAACGACGTCGCCGACGGAGACGTCGAGCGGAAGCCGGTTGCCGTCCTCGAAGCGGCCCGGGCCGACGGCCAGGACGACGCCCTCCTGGGGCTTCTCCTTGGCGGTGTCCGGGATGACCAGGCCCGAGGCCGTGGTCTCCTCGGCGTCGAGCGTCTGGACCACGATGCGGTCCTCAAGCGGCTTGATGGCAACCTTGGTGCTGGCGGTCGTCACGATCCGACCTCCCCCTTCGGAGATCTCGCGGGGTTGAATGTCTGGGGTGGCGACCCTGGTGGATCCGTCGTCGCGGGTGCCGGATCCGCCTCGTCGCTGTGTTGGCACTCTCCATGGGGGAGTGCCAGAGCCGAGGTTATGCCGCCGTTTAGCACTCGGTCAAGCCGAGTGCCAGATTGCCACCCCCGCGTCGCCCGTCGTACGTCGCACGGTCCGCACGGCCGTACGGTCCGGACGTACCTCCGCGCGCCGCCGCGTCACATGTAGTCCTCCAGCCGGGCCACCGTGAAGCCCTGGCTCTGGATCTCCCGTACCAGCTCCGCCAGCACGTCCGTCATCGTCCGCCCGCCCTGCTGCTCCGGCCCGCGGAAGTGCGTCAGCACGATGTCGCCCGCGCGCAGCCGGTCGCCGCTGCGGTACTCCAGGCCGCTCGCCTTCATGTCGGCCCGCCACAGCGGCATCGCGCGGACGCCGCAGGAGGCGGCGGCCCGCAGCGTCGCCGCGTCGTACTTGCCGTAGGGCGGCCGGAAGAGGGTCGGGCGGACGCCGAAGCGGTCGGCGACGCGCTCCTGCTGGCGGCAGATCTGGCGGCGCTGCCGGTCGTACGGGAGCAGGGTGAGGTCGGGGTGGGTGAGGGTGTGGCCGTGTACGGAGTTGCCGAGGCGGCGCAGCTCCTCGAAGTAGTCGTAGTCGCCGCGGGCCGCCGAGTCGGAGAGGAACATGCTGAACGGCAGCCCCAGGTCCGCCGCCATCCCGATCAGCCCGGGGTCCTTCACCCAGCCGTCGTCGATGGTGAGGAAGACGACCTTGTCGCGCGTCGGCACCCGGCCCGTCACGGCCGGCAGCCCGGACTCCCCCGGCCGCACGGGGCGTCTCGCGGGGGGCGCGGGCGGCGGGTCGAGCGGGCGGTCCAGGCCCCAGCGCCGGTACGCCTC
>NZ_JACBXC010000228.1 GCF_013870535.1 Streptomyces phytophilus
TCGCCCTGCGGCCCCTTGCCGTCGGGACCGGCAGGGCCGGCGTCGCCGCCGTCCGTCTTCTCCTTGAATTCGACCTGCTCTAGGTGCCGGTTCATGCTCTTGAGCAGGAACCACACCGCGACGCCGAGCAGGGCGAAGACGATGAAGCCGAGGACGCCCGGCGTGACCTTGTTCTTGTCGAGCTCCTCCGCGAGCGGGACGAGGTCGGCAGCCAATGTGGTGTTCACACGGTCAATTGTCGCGGATGCCGGCGAAGAGGTCGTCCTCGGGGAGGGAAGTGTCCACGAGCGACTTCGCCAGCTCGTACTCCTCGGTGGGCCAGACCTCCTGCTGGACCTCCATCGGGATCTTGAAGAACG
Organism: Streptomyces phytophilus; assembly: GCF_013870535.1. Taxonomy (GTDB): domain Bacteria; phylum Actinomycetota; class Actinomycetes; order Streptomycetales; family Streptomycetaceae; genus Streptomyces; species Streptomyces phytophilus. Next base: position 360 of record NZ_JACBXC010000228.1, read on the forward strand.
GCCCGTCGGGGTCGATCTGCGTCGCGTGCGCGATCAGCGCCTTGTCGCGGATCGCGAAGAAGTCGCCGCACGGGACGTACGTCGTGATCGTGCGCTCCTTGCGCTCGAACTCCTTCCACCGCTCCAGCCACTCCCCGTACGGCGACTCCAGGCCGCGCGAGAGCATCGCCTCGTGCAGCGCGACCGTACGCGGCCGGTTGAAGCCCTGGTTGTAGTAGACCTTCAGCGGCTGCCAGGGCTCGCCCGCGTCGGGGTAGCGCGCGGGGTCGCCGGCGGCCTCGAAGGCGGCCATGGTGATCTTGTGGGTCATGATGTGGTCGGGGTGGGGATAGCCGCCGTTCTCGTCGTAGGTCGTGATGACCTGCGGCTTGAACTCGCGGATCAGCCGGACGAGCGCCTCGGCCGCCTCGTCGACCTCCTTCAGGGCGAAGCAGCCGTCGGGCAGCGGCGGCAGCGGGTCCCCCTCGGGCAGCCCGGAGTCGACGAACCCCAGCCACGCCTGCTTCACGCCGAGGATCTCCCGCGCCTCGGCCATCTCCTTGCGCCGTACTTCGTGCATGTTCTTCTCGATGAAGGCATCGCCCTGAAGCTTCGGGTTCAGGATCGACCCCCGCTCGCCTCCGGTGCAGGTGGCGACCAGGACCTCTACGCCCTCCGAGACGTACTTGGCCATGGTGGCCGCACCCTTGCTCGACTCGTCGTCGGGGTGCGCGTGGACGGCCATCAGCCGCAGGTCATCGCTCACAGATTCAATCCTCGGTAACAGGTCGTCTAGGCCGGCTTCTATAGTGACTGAGCGGACTGACAATTCATTCCGCCGTCAGCCGCAGCCAGCCGCTCTGCCGGGAGGGACCATCATGGCCGGTGCGCCCCAAACGCTGCCCGAGGGCCGTTACGGCCGCTCGGCCGACACCCGTGCCGACCGGCGGCTGAAGGTCGTCGGCGCCGTGCTCGGCGCCGCCCTGCTCGGCTTCGTGGCCTGGGGCGCTGTCGACGCGACGGCCGGTTCGAAGGCGTCCGGGGAGCTGATCCGCTTCCAGGTGATGTCCGACACCGAGGTGCAGGTGCACATCGAGGTCCGCAAGAAGAGCGACGTCGACGCCGTCTGCACGCTGCGTTCGCTGGCAGCGGACAAGTCCGAGGCGGGCGTCCGCGACGTCCGCATCGACGAGCCGAAGACCCGCGTCGACACCGTGGTGTCGATCCGGACCACCGAGCGCGGCGCGAACGCCGAGCTGGTCGGTTGCAAGGCGGCCGACGAGCGTTAACAGTCGCCGTCCCGCTGCCGGAATTGTTACGATCGTGGTTTCGCCCCACCCATGAAGGCGCAATTCTTCTGGGTAGGGCGATTGCTGCATCACAGACGCATGAGAACTTCCCCCAGCACCAGAACCACCACCGACAAGGAGCACCTGTGACCCAGACCAGCGACAACGTCACCTGGCTGACCCAGGAGGCGTATGACCAGCTCAAGGCCGAGCTGGAGCACCTGTCGGGTTCCGCGCGCAGCGAGATCGCCAAGAAGATCGAGGCGGCTCGCGAAGAGGGTGACCTCCGGGAGAACGGCGGCTACCACGCGGCCAAGGAGGAGCAGGGCAAGCAGGAGCTGCGCGTACGCCAGCTCCAGCAGCTGCTTGAGAACGCGAAGGTCGGCGAGGCGCCGCCGGACGACGGCATCGTCGAGCCCGGGATGGTCGTCACGATCGCCTTCGACGGCGACGAGAGCGACACCCTCACCTTCCTGATGGCCTCCCGGGAGTACGCGAGCGGGGACGTCGAGACGTACTCGCCGCAGTCGCCGCTGGGCATGGGGGTCAATGGCAAGAAGATCGGCGAGGAGGCCAGCTACGAGCTGCCGAACGGCAAGAAGGCCATGGTGACCATCCTCAACGCCAAGCCCTACGCAGCCTGACCGCGCGTCGGACGCAGCAGCCCATCGAAGAAGCCCCCGGCGGGAACCGAGGTTCCCGCACCGGGGGCTTCGTCGTACGCGGCCGGGGCGCTACCCGGCGGAGTTGCGGTACTTCCGCACCGCCAGCGTGCGGAAGAGCGCGATGATGACGACGGAGTAGATCAGCGAGGCCAGCACCGGGTGCTGCATCGGCCAGGCGTCGGACTGGACGACGCCCGGGTTGCCGAACAGCTCGCGGCACGCCTGCACGGTCGCGCTGAAGGGGTTCCAGTCGGCGATGTGCCGCAGCCAGGACGTCATGTTGCTTGAGTCCACGAAGGCGTTCGAGACGAACGTCACCGGGAAGAGCCAGACCAGCCCGCCGGAGGTGGCGGCCTCGGGCGTACGCACCGAGAGCCCGATGAGCGCGCCGACCCAGGTGAAGGCGTACCCGAGCAGGAGCAGCAGGCCGAACGCCGCCAGCGCCTTCGGCAGGCCCTCGTGGAACCGCCAGCTGACCAGCGCGGCGACGACGGCCAGCACGATCAGCGTCAGCGCGGTCTGCACCAGGTCCGCGAGGGTGCGGCCGGTGAGGACCGCGCCGCGGGCCATCGGCAGCGACCGGAAGCGGTCGATGAGCCCCTTGTGCATGTCCTCGGCTATTCCGGCACCGGCGCCCGCGGTGGCGAAGGTGACGGTCTGGGCGAAGATGCCGGCCATCAGGAACTCGCGGTAGACCTCCGAGTTCGTGCTGCCGCCGACGTTCATGGAGCCGCCGAACACGTACGAGAACAGCACCACGAACATGATCGGCTGGATCAGGCCGAAGATGACCACTTCGGGGATCCGGGACATGCGGAGCAGGTTGCGCTTGGCGACGACCAGCGAGTCGCGGGCGGACTGGCCGACACCTCCCAGGGCGGGCGGCCCGGCGGGGGTGGGGCGCGCCGGCGCGGTCGATGCGGTCACTTTGCGGTCTCCTTCGCGGCGTCTTCTGCGGCCTTTCCGTCGCCGTCCTTGCTCGCCTTCGCCTTCGCGTTCCCGTTCTCGGTCTCGGCGGCGTGGCCGGTGAGCGAGATGAACACGTCGTCCAGCGTGGGGCGGCGCAGCCCGATGTCGTCGATGGCGATGCCGCGCTCGTCCAGGTCCCGGATGACGTCGGCGAGCAGCCGGGCGCCCCCGCTGACGGGGACGGTGAGCTTGCGGGTGTGGTCGGCGACCGTGACCTCGCCCTGGCCGAGGGCGCCGAGGACCTCGCTGGCGGCGAAGATATCGTCGCGCTGGTGCACGACGACCTCGACGCGCTCGCCGCCGGTCTGGGCCTTGAGCTGGTCGGAGGTGCCGCGCGCGATGACGCGGCCGTGGTCGATGACGCAGATGTCGTGCGCCAGGTGGTCGGCCTCTTCCAGGTACTGCGTGGTGAGCAGCAGCGTCGTGCCGCCCTTGACGAGTTCCTGGATGACGTCCCAGAGCTGCTGCCGGTTGCGCGGGTCGAGGCCGGTGGTCGGCTCGTCCATGAACATCACGGGCGGCTCGACGACGAGCGCGGCGGCCAGGTCGAGCCGCCGGCGCATGCCGCCGGAGTACGTCTTGGCGGTGCGGTCCGCGGCGTCGGCGAGGTTGAACCGCTCCAGCAGCACGCCCGCGCGGGCCTTGGCGTCCCGCGCGCTCAGCTGGTAGAGCTGGCCGACCATCTGGAGGTTCTCCCGGCCGGTCAGGTACTCGTCGACCGCGGCGAACTGGCCGGACAGGCCGATGGATCTGCGCACCTCGTTCGGATGCTTGAGGACGTCGATCCCCGCGACCTCGGCGCGCCCGGAGTCGGGCCGCAGCAGCGTGGTCAGCACTCGTACGGCGGTGGTCTTGCCGGCCCCGTTGGGACCGAGCAGGCCGAGAACGGAGCCTTCGGGGACGTCGAGATCGACGCCGTCCAGTGCCCGCACATCGCCGAAGTGCTTGACCAGCCCTTCGGCGTGGATGGCGCCTGGCATAGAGATCTCCCCAGGTTGGATGGAAGTCGGTGGTGGATGGACGGTCTGGCGGCACTTCTCAACAAATGTCAGACATGGGCGGACGATCGAGCAACAGCAGGAGAATAGGACACGCGATATATCGCGTCAAGTCGCGAGTGACAGGGTCGCGTGCGGTCGGCGAAGGGCGGGCTGAGGGGGTGTGGGCGCCTGGTTGCGTACGCACCGGAGCCGCGGCGCCGCGGCGCGCACCCGGTGCGTTGTGCGCGGGGGCGCTCCGTGACGCGTGGTGCCTGTGAGGCATGGTGCCTGTGAGGCGTGGTGGGCGCCGTCCGGCGCCTCGCGCTCGTCGTGTGTCAGGAAGTGACCGTGTACCCGGCTTTCCGGAGCGCCGCGAGCACCCGTTCACAGTGCTCCCGCCCCTTCGTCTCTAGCTGTAGTTCGACTTCTGCCTCCGTGAGCCCGAGGTGCGGGTCGGTCCGCACGTGACTCACGTCGAGGACGTTAGCGTCCGCCTCTGACAACACCCCCAGCAGCGTCGCGAGCACCCCGGGCCGGTCCGTCACACGCAGCCGCAGCGAGAGGTACCTCCCCGCCGCTGCCATGCCGTGCCGCAGAATGCGCTGGACGAGCAGCGGATCGACGTTCCCGCCGGAGAGCACCGCCACCACCGGACCGCCCCCGAACGACTCCGGGTCGGACAGCAGCGCGGCGACCGGAGCCGCTCCGGCCGGCTCGGCGACCAGCTTCGCCCGCTCCAGGCACAGCAGTACCGCGGCGGACAACTCGTCCTCGGAGACCGTACGCACTTCGTCCACGTACTCGCCAATGATTTTGAACGGGACGTCGCCAGGCTTGCCGACCTGGATGCCGTCCGCCATGGTCCCGAACGACTCCAGCGCCACCGGCCGCCCCGCCGCGAGCGACGGCGGGTACGCCGCCGCGTCCTCCGCCTGCACGCCGACGATCCGCACGTCGGGCCGTACCGCCTTCACCGCCACCGCGATCCCGGCCGCCAGGCCGCCGCCGCCGATCCCCACCACGATCGTCGACACCTCGGGGCACTGCTCCAGCACCTCCAGGCCGACGGTGCCCTGGCCCGCCACCACGTCGGGGTGGTCGAAGGGGTGGATGAGGACGGCGCCGGTCGCCTCGGCGAACGACTCCGCCGCCTCCAGCGTCTCGTCGACGACCTGCCCGTGCAGCCGTACGTCCGCGCCGTAGTCCAGCGTCGCGGCCACCTTCGGCAGCGGGGCGCCGACCGGCATGAAGACCGTCGAGCGCACACCCAGCAGCGACGCGGCCAGGGCCACGCCCTGGGCGTGGTTGCCGGCGCTGGCGGCGACCACGCCGCGGGCGCGCTGCCCCTCGCCGAGCCCGGCGATGCGCACGTACGCGCCGCGGAGCTTGAACGAACCGGTGCGCTGGAGGTTCTCGCACTTCAGGTGGACCGGCGCACCGACCAGCCGGGAGAGGAACCTGCTGCCCTCCAGCGCGGTGACCCGCGAGATGCCGGCGAGGACGTTCTGTGCGTCGCGTACGTCGTCCAGACTGACGGCCCCGGCCGCGGCTGCGCTCATGGCGCCAGTCTCGCACGCTGAGACGGCGGCGGGTTTTCCACAGGGGGGTTTTCCACAGGCGGTACGGCGAACGGCGGGGCCGCGTAATCTGTGGCCCAGTTCGAACGAGAATGTCCATCACCTGCCCTACGGACCGCCCGCAGCCGTGTCCGTACCGGCAGCCAGATCCGCAGCCGGTGAACGTCCTCACGAAGTGAGTACCGTCCATGCCCTCCCCTCTGTCCCCCACCGACACCCCCGCAGTCCCCGACCTGCTGAACGACCTCCAGCACCAGTTGGCCGTCTTCGCCCGCCGCGCCGAGCAGACGCGCCTCGCCGGCCTCGGGCAGGTGCGCAATTCGATGGACCGCGCCGCCTACCTGCTGCTCAACCGCCTTGAGCAGCACGGCCCCACGGGCGTCAAGGCCCTCGCCGCCGGTATGGGCATCGACTCCTCCACCGTGACCAGGCAGGTCGCACCGCTCGTCGACAGCGGCCTGGTCAAGCGCGCCACGCACCCCGAGGACGGCCGCGCCGTCGTGCTTGAGCTGACGCCGCTCGGCACGTCGCGGCTGCACGAGGTCCAGGATTCGCGGCGCGAGCTGGTCGCCCGGCTGACCTCCGACTGGACACAGGGGGAGCGGGCCACGTTCTGCACCCTGCTCACGCGGTTCAACACCACCGTCTCGCAGGCCAACGCCGACCAGCAGGAGGGGCGGCAGCCCGGCCGGCAGGACGGCGAGGAGACCGCGGAGCGGGACGGCCTGGCCGGCCCGCGGGACGGGGGCGACTAGGGCCTGTGTGATGTCGTGATCAATCCTTGCGGTTCCGTTCCGCCCGGGGGGCGCATCCGGTAGGAAGTCGTTCGTGACGCGCAGGCAACTCACCGATGAGCAATGGAAGTTGATCGAGCCA
>NZ_JACBXC010000229.1 GCF_013870535.1 Streptomyces phytophilus
TGCGGGCGTCGATCGACGCGCCGGCGCGCGCGTACGCGACCACGTTCCGCGCCCTGGTCGTCCCGCTCGACCCCGCCGTCCGCGTACGCGGCTTCCTCGGCGTCGGCGACGGCGGCCTGTTCCGGCTGCGCGACCGCGGCTGGTGGAACCTGGAGCACCCCGCGACCGCCACCCCCGGCACCGGCGTCATCGACACCGGCACCGCGGCCCTCCCGGACGCGTACCAGCAGGTCGACGCCCGCCTCCTGGAGCCGTCCGCGGCCGGGGACGTGCTGGTGCTGTGCACGGACGGGTTCTCCGGGCCGCTCGCCGGCGAGAAGGAGTTCCGCGAGCACGTGGCCGGGCAGTGGGGGCACACCGCCGGCGTACCGCAGCCCTCCGACTTCCTCTGGCACGCGCAGACCCGGCTGAAGTCGTACGACGACGACCGCACGATCATCTGCCTGTGGGAGGGAGTCCGGTGACCGCCGACGACGGTACGGACGTGCCGCTGTCCTCGCTTGCCTTCGGCGGCAAGATAGGCGACGGCGGCCAGGGCGAGGTGCACGCGCTGCGGAACGTCCCCGACCTGCTGTACAAGAGCTACCGCGCGCCGCACGAGGTCGACGGGCAGGCGCTGGCCGCCCTCGTCGCCGTGCACCGCGCGCTGCCGCCCGAGGAGCGCGCGTATCTTGACGCGCGCGCCGCGTGGCCGCTGTGCCGGGTGGTGGACGGCGGGCGGGCGGTCGGCTTCCTGATGTACCGGGCCCCGGCGGCGATGAGCTGGCAGACGCCCAACGGCGGCACGAAGCTCACGGAGCTGCAGTTCCTGCTGCGCGAGCCCAAGGCGTCCTGGCAGAGCATCGCCCAGCCCGCCCCCGGCCAGCGCCGGGAACTCGCCCTGGCGCTGGTCGAGCTGGTGGAGCGGCTGCACAGGTGGGGCCTGGTGCTGGGCGACGTCTCGCAGGCCAACATCCTGTGGACCGTACGCCCCGCCCCCGCCGTCCACCTGCTGGACTGCGACGGCTTCCGCGTCGCCGGCCGCTCTCCCGTCCTCGCCCAGGCCGACACCCCCGACTGGGGCGACCCGCTGGCCCCGGTCGGCTCGGCCACGGTGGACAGCGACCGCTACAAGGCCGCCCTCGCCACGGGACGCATCCTCGCGCAGGACGCGTACACCGCGCCCGGACCGGACCTCGACCTGGTCCCCGGCGAGCTGGACGACCGCCAGGAAGCGGCCGTACGGGCCCGCTACACCCAGGCCGCCGGCGCGTACGGCACCCGCCCCACCCTCGCCGAGTGGCGCACGGCCCTCGTCGGCCGCGACGTGATCCGGCTCACCGCCGCCACCCCGGCCCCCCGCCCGCCGGTGAACCGCGCGATGCTGGACAGCGCCCGGGACCGCGGCACGATCCCGCTGCGCCCGCCGGCCCGGGACTGAACAGGCGGGCGCACCACCGGCAGCGCACTTACGCGGCTGCAATCGCCGTCCTGGTTCGATGGCGCCATGAGAGTCCTGGTAGCGGAGGACCACCGCATCCTGGCCCGTACCCTCGCCACCGGCCTGCGCCATCAGGCCATGGCGGTCGACGTCGCCCACACCGGCACCGAGGCCGAGCGGATGTGCCTGGTCACCGACTACGACGTGCTGGTCCTCGACCGCGACCTGCCGGGCCTGAGCGGGGACGAGGTGTGCCGGCGGCTGCGCGCGACCGAGGGCCCGCCGCAGATCCTGCTGCTGACCGCCGCCGGCCAGGTGGCGGACAGGGTCTACGGGCTGACCGCGCTCGGCGCCGACGACTACCTCGCCAAGCCCTTCGACTTCACCGAACTCGTCGCCCGCGTACGCACCCTGAGCCGCCGCCCGCACCGACCGGCCCCCGGCGTCCTGGAGCACGCGGGAATCGTCCTGGACCCGGTCCGGCACCGGGTGCACGCGCACGGCCGCCCCGTTGCGCTGACCTCCAGGGAGTTCGCCGTCCTGCACCTGCTGCTCCAGGCCGGGGGCGCGCCGGTGCCGCACGACACCCTCGTCCGTACCGTCTGGGACGAGCACCTCGACCCGCGCACCAGCGCGGTCCGCGCCACCGTCAGCCGGCTGCGCGGCAAGCTCGGCGCCCCCGGCGTGATCGCCACCGACACCGGAGAGGGCTACCGGCTGTGCGGCTGAACCCGCGCGCGCTCCTGCGCCGGCTGCCGTTCCGCGCCCGCCTCACCGCGGCGATCTCCGGCCTCTTCCTGCTCACCGGCACCGGCCTGCTGGCCTTCGTCGTGGTCCTCGCCCGGCACGGGACGGCCGAGAAGGTCCAGGGCCTGTCCCTCACGTACGACGAGAACCCCGGCCGTCCGCTCACCGGCGCGCACCCCACGTACGCCTCGTCGCAGACGGCGCGCGACGACATCGCCGAGATCAGGAGGATGGACGAGACCGTCCAGGCCGTCCAGGACACCGCGCTGCGCCAGATGGTCATCTGGTCCGCGGTCGGCATCCTCGTCCTGGCGCTGCTGGCCGGGTTCCTCGGTCGGTGGCTGGCGGGGCGGGCACTGCGCCCCGTCGCGTCCATGACGGCGGCCGCGCGCCGCATCAGCGAGGAGAACCTCCACCAGCGGCTGGCCCTGACCGGCCCGGACGACGAACTCCACCGCCTCGCCGACACCTTCGACGCCATGCTCGACGGCCTGGAGCGGGCCTTCGAGAGCCGGCGGCGCTTCGTCGCCAACGCCTCCCACGAACTCAAGACGCCGCTGGCGGCCCAGCGCACCAGCATCCAGGTCGGGCTGGCAGACCCGCTGCCGGACCGCCTCGCGGACGTACGCGCCGACCTGCTCGCCACCAACCGCGAGGCGGAGCAACTTGTCGACGCGCTCCTGCTGCTCGCCCGCAGCGACCGGGGCCCGGCCGGGACCGAGGACGTGGACCTCACCGCCACCGCCGGCCAGGTCGCCGCCGAACTCGCCCCCGCGGCACGGGAGCGCCGGGTGGACCTCACCGTCGAGGCGGACCGCACCCCGCGCGTCAGGGGGGACCGCATCCTGCTGCGGCACCTGCTGACCAACGTCATCCGCAACGCGGTCCAGTACAACCACCCCGGCGGCCACGTCCGCGTACGCGTCGGGGACCGCACCCTGACGGTGACCAACACCGGCCCCCCGATCCCCGCCGAGGACATCCCGGCCCTCTTCGAGCCCTTCCGCCGCCACGCCCCCGACCGCACCGCCCCCACCCCGGGCCACGGCCTGGGCCTGCCCATCGCCGCCTCGATCGCCGAGGCCCACACCGCGACCCTGACGGCGGCCCCGGGCCCGCGCGGCGGCCTGACGCTGACGCTGCGCTTTCCACCGCCCTGACCTGCGGATCACCCCCGAGGAATACATGACCAGTCATGTTGTTGAGGGGTGTACGCGGCCGGACGGGCGCGCGGAGCGAAGAGGAGGGGATCATGCAGTTCGGGATCTTCAGCGTCGGCGACATCGCCCCCGACCCGGTCACCGGCCGCACCTACAGCGAGGCCGAGCGCATCGACAACATCGTCCGGGTCGCGAAGCGGGCCGACGAGGTGGGGCTCGACGTGTTCGCGCTGGGCGAGCACCACAACCCCCCGTTCATCCCCTCGTCGCCGCCGACCCTCCTGGCGTACGTCGCCGCGCAGACGGAGCGCATCGTGCTCAGCACCTCGGTCACCCTGATGACCACCAACGACCCGGTGAAGATCGCCGAGGACTACGCCATGCTCCAGCACGTCGCCAAGGGGCGGCTGGACCTGATGGTCGGGCGCGGCAACACCGTGCCGGTCTACCCGTGGTTCGGCAAGGACATCCGCGAGGGCGTCGCGCTGGCGCTGGAGAACTACAACCTGCTGCACCGGCTGTGGCGCGAGGACGTCGTCGACTGGGAGGGCAAGTTCCGTACGCCGCTCCAGGGGTTCACCGCCACGCCGCGCCCGCTGGACGACGTGCCGCCCTTCGTCTGGCACGGCTCCATCCGCTCGCCGGAGATCGCCGAGCAGGCCGCGTACTACGGCAACGGGTTCTTCGCCAACCACATCCTCGCGCCGAACTTCCACTTCAAGCGGCTCGTCGACCTCTACCGGCAGCGCTACGCGCACTACGGGCACGGCAGGCCGGGGCAGGCCATCGTGGGCCTGGGCGGGATGTCGTTCATCGCCGCGCGGTCCCAGGACGCGGTGGAGCGCTTCCGCCCGTACTTCGAGAACTACCCGATGTTCCGCGGGTCCCGGCTCGAAGACCACATGGCGGCCACTCCGCTGACCGTGGGCAGCCCGCAGCAGGTCATCGACAAGGTCCTCACCTTCCAGGAGGGCTTCGGCGACTACCAGCGGCAGCTGTTCGCGCTCGACGGCCTGGCGCTCCCGGTCGAGACCGCCCTGGAGCAGGTCGAGCTGCTGGGCACGGAGGTCGTCCCGGTGCTGCGCAAGGAGCTGGAGTCCCGGCGGGCCGAGGGCGTGCCGGACGCGCCGACGCACGCCTCGCGCGTCACCGCGAAGTACGGGGACGCCGAGCCGCGCCGGCCCCGGCCGAACCCCAACCGCGGCGACAATTTGTCCGGCACCATGCCGTACCAGGACAGCGACCCCGCCGTGCCGGCCGAGTTCCCCGTGGTGGGCTGATGGCGGCCACCACGACGCAGCTCGCGCTCGCGGCCTGGGAGTCGCTGCTGCGCGCCCAGGCCACGATCGCCCGCGAGTTCGAGTACACGGGCGACTGGGGCGACGTCCTGCCGCGCGAGTACGCCGTCCTGCACGCCCTGTCGGGCTCGGACGGCGGGCACCGTATCACCGAGCTCATGGAGGACGCCCTGCTGACGCAGGCCGGCGTCTCGCGCCTCGTCGCCCGGTTGGAGAAGCGGGGGTACGTCGAACGCCGCGACGACCCCGCCGACGCCCGCGCCTGCCGCGTCGCCCTCACCGCCGAGGGCCGCGAGACGTACCGCAGGCTGGGGCGCGCGCACGCGCGGCAGGTGCGCGAGGTGATGACACGGGCCCTGGACGCGGAACAGCTCGAAACCCTGCGGGAGCTGACCGCGGCCCTGCTCGCCGCCGCCCCCGCCCCCGCCCCCGGCCCCACCCCGACCCCCACCCGATCGCAGCGCAGGAGGCCGGCATGACCACCGCACGGAAGATCGTCGTCATCAACGCCGGTGTCAGCGAGGAGTCGTCGACCCGCCGGCTCGCCGGCCGGATCGCCCAGCAGAGCATCGACACCCTGGCCGCGGCCGGGATCCCCGCCACCGTGACCATGCTCGACCTCGGGCCGCTGGCCACCGAGACCGCCCGCTCGCTCGTCTCCGGCTTCCCCACCGGGCCGGTGAGCGACGCCATCGCCCGGCTCGCGGAGGCGGACGCGGTGGTCGCGGCCACGCCGGTGTACAAGGCGGGGATCAGCGGCCTGTTCAAGTCGTTCGCCGACCTGATCGACAACGACCTGCTCATCGCCGTGCCGGTGGTCCTCGCCGCCACCGGCGGCACCGCCCGCCACGCGATGGTCACCGACGACCAGCTCCGCCCGCTCTTCGCCTTCCTGCGCGCGCTGCCGGTCCCCACCTCGCTGTACGCGGCCCCGGAGGACTGGGGCTCCCCCGAGCTGGGCAAGCGGATCGCCCGGGCCGCCGGCGAACTCACCGCCCTGCTGCGTACCGACGCGCCGCGGCAGATCGCCGACGACAACTGGACCGGCTACCAGCACCGGTTCGCCGGCCAGGCCAAGCGCGCCGAGCAGAGCGCGGCGGACGTCGACTTCGACACCGACCTGATGCGCCTGGCCACCGGCGGCTCGGCGCCCTGACCCTTCCGCCCCGCCCTCCCCGCGCGGTCTCTGTGTTAGGCTGACTTTGTTGCAGTTGTGGTTCCCATGTATGTGGTGTGCGCCTGCTGGCTTTGACCTCGGGCGCATTTTTGTTTTTCGGTGCTTGCTCCGGAGCGGGAATTCATCGCGGCGACGCGGGATCGCGCACCCGCGCCATCCCCAAAGCCCCCCAAGAAGGAGACAAGACCGTGGCTAACGGCACTGTGAAGTGGTTCAACAGCGAAAAGGGCTTCGGCTTCATCGCCCAGGACGACGGCGGCGCCGACGTCTTCGCGCACCACTCGAACATCGACGCGCAGGGCTTCCGCGAGCTGGCCGAGGGCCAGAAGGTGGAATTCGACCTGGTGCAGGGCCAGAAGGGCCCGCAGGCGGAGAACATCCGCGTCATCTGACCGCAGTCCCCGGGACTGCGGAAACCACCGGGCAGGGCCGCGCCGCAGGGCGCGGGTCCTGCCCGGTGGCATGTCGGTGCCCCCGGGGAGCGAGTGCATGCTCCCCGGGGGCACCGTGCCGACGCCCGCTCGCCTTCGTCCTGCTCACGGGCTCGGCGTCAGAGCTTCTCCATATGGTCGTAGGGCGCGGTGATCCGGACTTGGCGGGAGCCGAAGTCGACGAGCATCGCGATGCCGTCCTCGGCAGCGACGATCGTGCCCAGACCGTACCGGTCGTGGGTGACCCGGTCGCCGGGCGCGAAGTTCTTCGCCGTGGGGACGACGGGCGCGTCGAAGGGGCTGGTGGGCAGATGGCGCCGGGGCGCGGATGCTTTTTTCATCGGAAGCCCAGTATGGGCTGCCGAGGCGGCCGGCGTGCCGTCCCTGCCCGGATCGAAACCGATCCGTCGGCCTTACGCGCCCCGCCGGGCGCCGCCGCGCGCCGTCCCGGCCCGTCC
>NZ_JACBXC010000023.1 GCF_013870535.1 Streptomyces phytophilus
CCTGGTCTCCGTACGTGCGCTCATGGCCCGAAGGTACGAGCCCCGCCCCCACCCCCGCTGATCATGGACAATTCCTGTGGATAACTCGCCGGTTGTGGACAACCCGCGGCTACGCGCCGCCCCGCCGCGACACCACCGCGCCCAGCAGCCCCGGCCCCGTGTGCGCCCCGATGACCGCGCCCACCTCGCTCAAGTGCAGCTCCCCCAGCCCCGGCACCCGCTCCCGCAGCCGGTCCGCCAGCTCCGCCGCGCGCTCCGCAGCCGCCAGGTGGTGCACGGCGACGTCCACCGGGCCCGCCGCCGCCGTCTCGACCACCAGCTCCTCCAGCCGGTGGATCGCCCGCCCCGCCGTACGGACCTTCTCCAGCAGCTCGATCCGCCCGCCGTCCAGCCGCAGCAGCGGCTTGACCGCCAGCGCCGAGCCCAGCAGCGCCTGGGCGGTGCCGATCCGGCCGCCGCGGCGCAGGTAGTCCAGGGTGTCGACGTAGAAGAACGCCGACGTGCCCGCCGCCCGCCGCTCCGCCGCCTCCACCGCGTCGTCCACGGCGCCGCCGGCCTCCGCCGCCTCCGCGGCGGCGATCGCGCAGAAGCCGAGGGCCATCGCGACCATCCGGGTGTCCACCACGCGCACCGGCACGGGCGCTTCCTTCGCCGCCAGCACCGCCGCGTCGTACGTCCCGGAGAACTCCGCGGACAGGTGCAGCGACACGATGCCCCGCGCGCCCGCCTCCGCCGCCTTCCGGTACGTCGCCGCGAAGAGCGCCGGACTGGGCCGCGACGTCGTCACCGGGTTCCGCTTGCGCAGCGCCTCGGCCAGCGAGCGGGCGGAGATCTCGGTGCCCTCCTCCAGCGCCCGGTCGCCGAGTACGACGGTCAGCGGGACGGAGATGATGCCGTGCCGCCGCATCGCCTCGGGCGGCAGATAGGCCGTGGAATCGGCGACGATCGCGACATCGGGGGACATGCCCAAGACACTACTGGGCTCGCGGAACACCCCGCATCCGAGGGCCGCACGGCGCGTAGGGGCCGGGCGGTCCGCCGGGGGCCGACCCGCTGGCCCGCCCCCCGGGAAGGGCTACGCCGACTCCGGCTTGCGCAGCTTCTCGATCTTCGACAGCAGCGCCTGGAAGGCGTCCTGCCCCTCCGACGTCCCGCCGGACGACAGCGCCGCCTGCTGCTTCGGCGAACGGCCCGCGCCGTCCGCCGCCCGCGCGTCCTTGCCGGACCGCTCGCCGGACCGCTCACCTGGCCGATTGCCGGACCCGGCGGCCTCCGCCGCCTCCTGGTCCGCCGCCGGCGTCCAGTGCCGCAACGCGCCGGTCTCCAGGTCGATCTGGGTCGTCAGCGCGTCCAGCCCGTCCTCGTCCTCCGCCGTGTGCCGCGCGCGGTCCTGCGCCGCCCAGCGCAGCGAGTTCGCCGACTGCGCGATCCGCTCGGCGCGGCTGCGCAGCTCCGGCAGCCGCTCGGCGACGCGCGACTTGTCCGGCTCGCGCTCCAGGAGGCGCAGTTCGCCGTCGACCTGGCGCGCGTACTCGTGGAGCCGGTCCAGCAGGCCGATCGACTCGCGCAGGCCGGGGTCGCCCTGCACGGCGTGCTCCAGTTCGCGGCGGGTGGAGTCGACGGAGCTGCGCAGGGTGAGCCGCAGGCCGGCGATGTCGCCGGCCGCGCCCGGCTGCACCGCGCGGCGGGCCTTGAGCGTGGTCTCCTGGACCGTCTTGCGGGTGTCGGCGACCGTGCGCTCGACGCCGCGCTTCACCGCCCGCGTCGCCTTCACGGTCAGGACCACGCCCGCCGCGACACAGAGCACGAAGAACAGCGCCAGCAGAGCGACGACGACGTCCATGAGGTCTGCATCCCTCCATCTCGGGCCCCGCAGGCCCGGGCGGCCACGGCAGGCGGTCTTCCTTCAAGCGTACGGGTACGGGAAAGGCCGGGTGGCCCCATCGGCCCCCGGCCTTCCCGGAATCGTCCCTTAGGGAACGGCTCCCGCGGACTTCCGCCGGTGTCCTCAGATGACGATGTTCACCAGCTTCGGCGCCCGTACGATCACTTTCCGGACCGGCGCCCCGCCCAGCGCCTTCCGCACCGCCTCGTCCGCCAGCGCGGCGGCCTCCAGCTCCGCCTCCGCGATGTCGGGCGACACCTCCAGCCGGGCCTTGACCTTGCCCTTGACCTGCACCACGCACGTGATCGTCTCGTCGGTCACGTACCGCGGATCGGCGACCGGGAACGGCTCGTAGACCACCGTCGTGCTGTGCCCCAGCCGGTGCCACAGCTCCTCTGCGACGTGCGGCGCCAGCGGCGCGACCAGCTTCACCAGCACCTCGGCGACGCTCCGCGGCACCGCGGGCAGCTTGGTGACGTGGTTGTTCAGCTCCGTCGCCTTCGCGATGGCGGTGTTGAAGCGCAGCCCCGCCATGTCCCTGGCGACCCCGTCGACGGCCTTGTGCACCGCCCGCAGCGTGTCCTCGTCCGGCTCGGCGTCCACGACGGTGACGGCGCCGGTCGACTCGTCGACGACGTTGCGCCACAGCCGCTGCAGCAGCCGGTACTGGCCGACGACCGCGCGGGTGTCCCAGGGCCGGGAGACGTCCAGGGGGCCCATGGCCATCTCGTACAGCCGCAGCGTGTCCGCCCCGTACTCGGCGCAGATCTCGTCGGGCGTGACGGCGTTCTTCAGGGACTTGCCCATCTTGCCCAGCTCGCGCCTGACCTGCTCGCCGCCGTACCAGTAGCCGCCGTCGCGCTCCTCGACCTCCGCGGCGGGCACCGGGAAGCCGCGGGCGTCGCGGTAGACGTACGCCTGGATCATGCCCTGGTTGAACAGCTTGTGGAACGGCTCGGCGGACGAGACGTACCCCAGGTCGTACAGCACCTTGGACCAGAAGCGGGCGTACAGCAGGTGCAGCACGGCGTGCTCGGAGCCGCCGACGTACAGGTCGACGCCGCCGTGCGGCTTGCCCTCGGCCGGGCCCATCCAGGCGCGCTCGATCGCGGGGTCGACCAGTTGCTCCGCATTGTGCGGGTCCAGGTAGCGCAGCTCGTACCAGCAGGAACCGGCCCAGTTGGGCATGGTGTTGGTCTCGCGCCGGTAGCGCTGCGGGCCGGCGCCCTCGCCCAGGTCCAGGGTGACGTTCACCCAGTCCGCGTTGCGCGACAGCGGCGTCTCCGGGCGGCTGCCGGCGTCGTCCGGGTCGAAGGTGCGCGGCGAGTAGTCCTCGACCTCGGGCAGTTGCAGCGGCAGCATCGACTCGGGCAGCGCGTGGGCGACGTCGTTCTCGTCGTAGACGATGGGGAAGGGCTCGCCCCAGTAGCGCTGGCGGCTGAACAGCCAGTCGCGCAGCCGGAAGCTGACGGTGCCCTCGCCGACGCCGCGGTCCTCCAGCCAGGCGATGATCTTCCGCTTGGCCTCGGCGACCTCCAGGCCGTTCAGGTCGATGCCGTCGCCGGCGGAGTTGATCGCGGGGCCGTCGCCGGTGTACGCCTTGCCGTCCCAGTCCGCCGGCGGCCGCACGGTGCGGATGATGGGCAGCTCGAAGACCTCGGAGAACTCCCAGTCGCGCGCGTCCTGCCCGGGTACGGCCATGATGGCGCCGGTGCCGTAGCCCATCAGGACGTAGTCGGCGATGAAGACCGGGACGCGTTCGCCGTTGACGGGGTTCAGCGCGTACGCGCCGGTGAACACGCCCGTCTTCTCCTTGGCTTCGGCCTGCCGCTCGACGTCGGACTTGGCGGCGGCCTGCGCGCGGTACGTCTCCACCGCTTCCGCGGGCGTGGCGTGCCCGCCGGTCCACACCTCGTGGGTGCCCTGCGGCCAGCCGGCCGGGACGATGCCGTCGACCAGGGGGTGCTCGGGCGCCAGCACCATGTAGGTGGCGCCGAACAGGGTGTCGGGACGGGTGGTGAAGACGGAGATCCGCGTGCCCTCGTGGCTGTCGACCGGGAAGTCGACGCGGGCGCCCTCGCTGCGGCCGATCCAGTTGCGCTGCTGCAGCTTGATCGCCTCGGGCCAGTCCAGCTCGGCCAGGTCGGCCAGCAGCCGGTCCGCGTAGGCGGTGATGCGCATCATCCACTGCCGCAGATTCGCCTTGAAGACGGGGAAGTTGCCGCGCTCGGAGCGGCCGTCGGCGGTAACCTCCTCGTTGGCCAGCACGGTGCCCAGGCCGGGGCACCAGTTGACGGGCGAGTCGGAGGCGTACGCCAGCCGGTACCCGCTCAGCACCTCGGCGCGCTCCTCGGCCGTCAGCCCGGCCCAGGGGCGCCCGTCGGGCGTCTCGCGCTTGCCGGTCTCGAACTGCTCGACCAGGGTGGCGATCGGGCGGGCGCCGCCGGCCTCCTCGTCGTACCAGGACTCGAAGATCTGCAGGAAGATCCACTGGGTCCACTTGTAGTAGCCCGGCTCGATCGTGGCGAAGGACCTGTCCCGGTCGTGCCCCAGGCCCAGGCGGCTCAGCTGGCGGCGCATGGAGGCGATGTTCGCCTCGGTGGTGACGCGCGGGTGGGTGCCGGTCTGCACGGCGTACTGCTCGGCGGGCAGGCCGAAGGCGTCGAAGCCCATGGTGTGCAGTACGTCGTGACCCGTCATGCGCTGGTGGCGGGCGTAGACGTCGGTGGCGATGTACCCCAGCGGATGGCCCACGTGCAGGCCCGCACCCGAGGGGTACGGGAACATGTCCATGATGAACTTGCGGGGCCGGTCCGACGCCGCGGCCGTGTCCACCGCGTACGTGCCCTCGCGCTCCCAGAAGTCCTGCCAGCGTGCCTCGATCTCGGCGGCCAGGGCCGCGGTGTAGCGGTGCGGTGCCGTCGCCGGCACTGACTCGGTGGCGGCGGCGGTCGTCGTCTCGCTGCTCATCGTCCTCAAAGCTCCTGGTGGTCTCTGCCGGCGGTCGGATGCGGAAACGAAAAATCCCCTCGCACAGGAGGGGACGCCGCGCTGAGTGTTTCCTTCGTCAGCGCGGCCCGCTAAGCAGAAGGCGTCGGGCACGCATGTCCTCAGGGTATCGCAGCCGGGTCGGGGCCCGAGGTGTCCTTTTCGCCCCCGGGTCCCGGCGGTACGGGTGCCGCGGGGACCGTCCGCGACGAGGCGTCCGCGCAGCGCCGCGCGAGCAGGGCGAACGCGTCGGCGAGCGGGCGCGGTGCGGCATCGGAGAGAGCGGCGTCGAAACGGCCCAGCGAGGCGGCGAGGGCCGTCCACGACCAGGAGCCCGCGGTGAGCCGGCAGCGGTCGGGCCCGAGCTCCTCCACGATCCCGTCGCCGGCGAACGGGATCACCTCCCGGGCCGGCAGGTGCAGCACGACCTCGCCGGTGCACGGCCACGCGTCCCCGCGGTCCGAGCCCTTGAAGTGCCCCGCGAGGAAGTCGCGGACGTCCCCGCCGGGCACGGTGCGCGGGACGAAGCCCGGCCCCGTCGGCGTCCTGGGGCTCATCCGGTCGAGCCGGTAGACGCGCCAGCCGCCGGCGTCGAGATCCCAGGCCACGAGGTACCAGTGCCCGCGGCCGAACACGACGTGGCGCGGCTCGGCCCGCCGCCGGTCCGGGCCGGCATCCGGAGCACGGTCCATCGGCACGTAGTCGAACCGCAGCACCTCGCGCGCCCGGACCGCCGCGCTCACGGCCAGGAGCACCGCGGGGCCGGCCACCGCCCCGCTGCCGGAGGGCAGGGTCGTGAACGCCACGGCGTCGACCCGGTGGCGCAGCCGGGCGGGCAGCACCTGCCGCACCGTCGTCAGCGCCCTCAGCGCCGCCTCTCCGCCCGTCGCGCCCGACGCCGCGGCGGTCCGGAGCGCGACCGCGAGGGCGACGGCCTGGTCGTCGTCGAACAGCAGCGGCGGCAGCTGCGCACCTGCGTCGAGCCGGTAGCCGCCGTCGGGTCCCTTGACCGCGGTGATCCGGTAGCCGAGGCCGCGCAGCTGGTCGATGTCGCGGCGCAGGGTGCGATCGCTGATCCCCAGCCGCTCGGACAGCACGCGGCCGGGCCAGTCCCGCCGGGACTGCAGCAGCGACAGCAGGTGCAACATGCGCGAGGGCGATACGGCCATGCCGTTCATGGTGCGCGGAGAAGCGGACATTCGGTGTCCGGTACTGCTGTGAGGCTCGGTCGGGCAGCCGCGGATCCGCGGCTGCTCTTGCCGACAGAGGACCGAGGAGTCAGCAGCATGACCATCGACATCACACCGCACCTGAACTTCCGCGGCAGCGCGCGCCAGGCGCTGGAGTTCTACCGGAGCGTGTTCGGCGGAGAGCTGACCGTCGTCAGCTACGCCGACATGGGCAACGACGACCCCGCCACCGCCGACCACGTCACGTTCGGGCAGGTCGTCTCCGACGACGGCTTCCGCGTCATGGCCTACGACGTCTATCCCCGGCTGGACTGGCACCCGGGGACGGACCCGTTCTTCGTGTCCGTCCGGGGCACCGACCCCGACCGGCTCCGGGGCTACTGGGACGGGCTCGCGGAGGGAGCGGAGATCAGGCAGCCCTTCGGGCCGTCGGAGTGGGCGCCGCTCTACGGGCAGCTCACCGACCGCTTCGGTGTCACCTGGGTGCTGGACATCGCCGCCGAGTATCCGGCGGCCTGACCGGGCGGCCCGTCCGGAGGCGGAAGGCACGTCCGTGACGTACGTCCTGATGTGCGAGTGGAGCTAAGGAGATTCGAACTCCTGACCCCTTGCATGCCATGCAAGTGCTCTACCAACTGAGCTATAGCCCCCGGGCGGGCCTCACTTTACCCCACCGGGGGCAGCGGGCGATCAGGCCGTCGCGAACGAGTAGAAGCGCTTGAGCGTGCAGTGCTCGTCCAGCAACCGCCCGTAGATCGGCTCGCCCTCCAGCTCGCGGTACGTCTCGATGGGGTCGCCCTTTATGATCAGCGCCCGCGCGCACTCCTCGCACCAGTACTGGTAGTCGGGGTTGAGCGGCTCCATGTCGCGCACGATGGGGGTGCCGTTCCCGCACCAGTCGCACTTCCTGCTGTGTGCTCCCATCACTCAGCTCCAGCTATGGCCGCAGGCCGTGCACACATAGGACACTCCGCCGTTGTCACCGAGCACCTGCGCGACGTGCGAGGAACCGCAGGCTGGACAGTGCAGGGCGGAGGCGCGGATCGCTCCCGGCCGACGGGTGTCGGCCGCCGGCTGCCTCCCGGTGGCGCACGAAGGCATCTCGCAGCCCCTCCCTTCGGCTTCCGCCCTGTGAGGATGCTGTGATTCTGCCACGCGCGGCCGGGGCGGTCAGCGCCGATACCGGTACCGAACCCCCGCAAGCAGCCCGAGCACGCCCACAGCGGCCAGCGCGACCGACGCGTCCCATACCGCGTCCGCGGAGTTCTGCACCGTCAGCGCGCCCAGGCGCTCCAGATACAGGGTGCCGATCGTCGCCACTCCTATGAGGCCGCCGAGCTGCGCCGTGGTGGTCATCAGGCCGCTGGCGTGCGGCGCGTCCTCGGGGCGTACGAGCGCGAGCGCGCCGGTCAGGCTGGGGCTGAAGGCGAGCGCCAGGCCCAGGCCGACGCCGGTCAGCCCGGCGTAGAAGCCGGGGCCGCCCTCGCCGCCGTCGCGCATCGCCAGACCCACCGCGAGGAACGACACCGTGAGCGTCGTGAAGCCCGTCGGCACCAGCGCGGGGCGCAGCCGCTCCGGAAGCCGCTGCCAGGTCAGCCCCGCGATGCCGAAGGCGACGGCGGTCGGCACGAAGGTCAGCCCCGCGCGCAGCGCGCCGAAGCCGAGCCCGGCCTGGAGGTGCAGCGCCATGACGAACATGAACGCGCTGTTGACCACCATCGCGAGCCCGGCGCGCACGACGGATACGGGCATCCCCGGCGCACGCACCACGCGCGGCGGGAACAGCGGCACGCCCCCGCGCCGGGCCAGGCTCGATTCGTACGCCGCGAAGGCCACCGCCGCCGCGACGCTGCCGCCCAGCATCACCCAGCCCCAGACGGGCCAGTCCAGCTCCTGTCCGAGCACCAGCGGCACGGTGAACAGGGACACTGCGGACGCCAGCAGCACCAGGCCGCCGCGGTCGAGCACCCCGCCGTAGGCCGGGCCGGCGCCCGCCGCGGGGCGCGGCTCGTCACGCGGCAGCATCCGGGCGCCGAGCACCAGCAGGGGGATGCCGACGACGACGTTCACCAGGAACACCGGGCGCCAGCTCCAGCCGAAGAGGTCGGCGCTGACCAGCAGGCCGCCCGCGATCTGCCCGGCGGCCGCGCCGGTGGCCAGCACGGCCGCGTAGACGCCGAGGGCCCGGATGCGCGCGGTGCCGGTGAAGTTGCGCTGGATGAGGCTGAGCACCTGCGGGATCATCGCCGCGGCGCCCGCGCCCTGCACCAGCCGGAACGCGATGAGCTGCGCGGAGCTGGCGGCGAGGCCGCAGGCCAGGGAGGCGGCGGTGAAGAGCACGAGCCCGCCGAGGTACATGCGGCGGTGGCCGAACATGGCGCCGAGCCGGGCCCCGGTGATCAGCAGCACGGAGTACGAGATGACGTACCCGGCGACGATCAGCTGCAGCTCGGCGCCGGAGGTGCCCAGGTCGGTGCGCATGGTGGGGGCGGCGACGTTGACGATGAAGACGTCGAGCAGCGCCATGAACTGGCCGGCCAGCACGATGCCGAGGAGCCAGCCGGGACGTCCGCCGGACGCGTTGTCGGTGCCGGGCGCTTTACTGGAGGCATCGGCGGTGCCGGACGGCCGGGGGCCGGCGGGAGAGGTCGTGGTGGTGTCACGCATACCGCGAGCATCTCCCCCGGGCTGTACTGGTAATGAGAGCCTGCTGATGCTGGTACTGACAGCACCTGGCACGGCGGGGCTACCGGCCCCACCCTGGGGAGATGAGCGTGATGACGACGGAGGCGCACACCCGCCGCAGGCCGGAGCTGGCGGTCTTCCTGCGCAGCCGCCGGGCGCGCATCACCCCGGCGGACGTCGGCATGCCGCCCGGCCCGCGGCGCCGCACCCCGGGGCTGCGCCGCGAGGAGGTCGCGCAGCTCTCCGGCGTCGGCGTCACGTGGTACACGTGGCTGGAGCAGGGGCGGCGCATCAACGCCAGCCCGCAGGTGCTCGACGCGGTGGCGCGCACGCTGCGCCTCGACGCCATGGAGCGCGAGCACCTGTACCACCTGGCCGAGGTGCCGTACGCACCCGAGCCGGCCGCCGCCGCCCAGTCCGTCGGCCCGGAGGTGCGGGCGATCCTGGCAGCCATGGACCTGCCCGCCGCGGTCTACAACTCGCGCTATGACGTGCTCGCCGCCAACGAGCTGTACGAGCGGATGTTCCCCGCCGTCCGCGCCGCCGCCCCGCAGGAGCGGAACGTACTGT
This sequence comes from Streptomyces phytophilus, assembly GCF_013870535.1. Taxonomy (GTDB): domain Bacteria; phylum Actinomycetota; class Actinomycetes; order Streptomycetales; family Streptomycetaceae; genus Streptomyces; species Streptomyces phytophilus. The sequence continues at coordinate 9,319 of NZ_JACBXC010000023.1, forward strand.
GGCAGCTCTTCTCCGCCCGCGCCTGCTGCTGCGCGATGGTCAACCGGGACGAGGAGCTGCCGATGCTGGTGGCCACGTTCCGCGGGGCGTACGGGCGGCACGTCGGGGAGCCGTCCTGGGAGGGGCTGATCCGCGGCCTGTCCGAGATCAGCGAGGACTTCGCGGCGATGTGGCGCAGCGGGGACGTGGCGCCCCCGGGCTCCCGCATCAAGGTCGTGCAGCACGCCTCGGTCGGCGAGCTGCGCTGCGTGTCGACGTCGCTGTCGATCACCGGCATGCCGGAGACCCGGATCGTGGTCTACTCCCCCGCCGACGAGGTGAGCCGCAAGCTGCTCGACTGCCTCCGGACGCTCGCGGACCCCCTGGTCGGCTGCCGGGCCCACGCCCGCCCCCTGTCGGAGGAGCGCGCCCGCCAGGTGGCCCTGCGGGGTCCGGAAAACGACGAATCCCGCCCCAGCGGGACGGGATTCTGAAGACCGGTTCGGGTGGAGCTAAGGAGAATCGAACTCCTGACCTCTTGCATGCCATGCAAGCGCTCTACCAACTGAGCTATAGCCCCTTGCAGTCGCCCTGCCGTTCCCGGGGGCGAACGAGCTAAAGCTTAGCGGGAGTGGGCCCGGAAACAAAAATCGGTTATCCGGGATCGGACCCGGCTCTTACGTGTCGTCTCCCAGCACCGGCTCCGGCAGGCTCCCCGCGTTGTGCTCCAGCAGCCGCCAGCCCCGCACCGACTCCCCGAGCACCGACCAGCTGCAGTTCGACAGCCCGCCCAGCGCCTCCCAGTTGCGCGGTTCGATGCCCAGCAGCCGCCCGATCGTCGTCCGGATCGTGCCCCCGTGGCTGACCACCACCAGCGTCCCGGCGTCCGACAGCTTGTCGGCGTGCGCCAGCACCACCGGCGCCGCCCGGTCCGCGACCTCGGTCTCCAGCTCCCCGCCGCCGCGTCGCACCGGCTCGCCGCGCTTCCACGCCGCGTACTGCTCGCCGTGCCGCGCGATGATCTCGTCGTGCGTCAGCCCCTGCCAGACGCCCGCGTACGTCTCACGCAGCGCGCTGTCGTACGTCACCTCCAGGCGCGTCAGCGACACCAGCTCCGCGGCCGTGGCGCGCGTACGCAGCAGGTCGGAGCAGATCATCGCGTCCGGCCGCAGCGCCGCCAGCAGCCGGGCGGCGCGCCGCGCCTGCAGCACGCCCGCCTCGGTCAGCTCGATGTCGGTCTGGCCCTGGAAGCGCCGCTCCAGGTTCCAGGCCGTCTGGCCGTGCCGCCACAGGACGATCCGGCGGTCACGCATCCCGCCGGGCCCCGTCGCCGTGCGCGTCCGCGTACTCCGCGGCGCGGCCGCGGGTGGCCGCGGCGTCCGGCGGCAGGTCGAGCTGGGGGCAGTCCTTCCAGAGCCGCTCCAGCGCGTAGAACACGCGCTCCTCCGAGTGCTGCACGTGGACCACGATGTCCGAGTAGTCCAGCAGGACCCAGCGGCCGTCCCGCTCGCCCTCGCGCCGCACCGGCTTGGCGCCGCGCTCCTTCAGCAGCGCCTCCTCGACGCCGTCGACGATGGCCTTGACCTGGCGGTCGTTCGGCGCCGAGGCGAGCAGGAAGGCGTCGGTGATGGCGAGGACGTCGCTGACGTCGTACGCGACGATGTCGTGCGCGAGCTTGTCTGCGGCGGCCTGGGCCGCGGTGCTGACCAGGTCGATGGAGCGGTCCGTTGCGGTCACGGGCGGGGCTGTCCACTTCTGTCGGGAACTCGGGGTATCCCTGCGGATACGTATTCCAGGATCTCACGCCAGTACGACAGCCCCGCGGCTCCCGGCACCGTCACCCCTCGTAGTCCTGCCCGAGGACGACCACCACGTCCGCGTTCGCCGGCGTCCTGCCCTTGGCCACCGCCTTCTCCGGCAGCCCCAGCGTCTTGGCGACCTGCACGGCCTGCTCCTTCGCCGCCGCGTCCGCGTACCGCACCTCGGAGGCCGCCGCGGGCTCCGCCGCCCGGCCGCCGTCGACGAACGTGAACCCGCCGTTGACCAGCGCGACCTTCGCCGTCTCCGCCGGCTTCGCGCTGCCCGCGCCGTTCTGCACGCTGACCCGCGCGGCCGTGGCCCCCTCGGGGCTCTTGACCGTGCCGCCGAGGACGTCCTCGACGACCTTCTGCGTGGCCTGCTCGCTCGGCCGGCCATCGCCGCCGACCTCCAGCGCCTCGGTGGCGTACGCGCCCTCCTTGGCCAGCTCCGACAGCGACGCCAGCGACGCGGCCAGCTCGGCTTCGGACAGGGACGGGTCGAGGACCATGCCCATCGACTTCACCAGGTTCTTGGCGCCCGCGGTGTCGCTCGGGAGGTTCTTCAGCACGGCCTGCATGACCTGGCCGAAGCGCTGCAGCTGCGCCGTCTGCGGCTCGCCGTCGGTGTGGTGGGTGGCGTAGGCGATGGCCGCCTCGCCGTTGAGCTTGCGCTTCTGGCCCTTCTCGACCAGTGGGTCGTCGCCCTTCTTCGCGCCGGGCACGGTCGCGTCGGCGTCGACGGTGATGCCGCCGACGCCCTCGACGAGGATCTCCAGGTACGGGGTGTCCAGCCGCCAGCTCCCCTTGATCTGCGAGCCGAGCAGCCCGTCGATCGCGTCCCGGGTGGCGCCCGCGCCCTGCTCGTCGACCGCCTGGCCGAGGGTGGTGGCGGTGCCGTCGTCGCCGGAGACGGCGAGGTCGTTGGGCAGCAGCACGGTGGTGCCCTTGCCGGTGGTGGCGTTGTTCACCAGCAGCGCGGTGGCGCTGGGGCCGCCGTCGGTGTCGTGGAGGTGCACCACGAGGGTGTCGCGCTTCTCCTCGCCCGTCGCCGCGGGCGCCGTGTCGCCGCCGACGAACGGCAGGCGGTCGGTGGCCCACAGGTAGCCGGTGCCGCCGAGCGCGGCGAGGACCATGACGACCAGCAGCGCGACGCGGCGGTTGCGGCCGCGGCGCTTGGCCTCCTCGCGGCGCTCGGTGCGGCTCTCGGTGAACTTCAGCCAGTCGATGACGTCTTCGGAGGACTCGGTCTCGTCCTCGACGAAGGAGAACTGCTCGGTGGCGTACTCGCGCGCGTCGTGGGGCGGGCGGCCCTGGCCGGGGGGCTCCCCCGGCGGGCGCTGCTGCGGGATGCGTCCCCACTCGCCGTCGGGCGGTACGGGCGTCACGGGCTGCTCGCCGGAGTGCGCGGCGGGGCCGTAGGGGTCGTAGTCGTAGTCGTAGCCGACGGCCGGGGGCGGGGCGTGGGGGGCGTAGTGCTGCTGCGCCTGGGGGTGGGGGGCCTGCGGGTGGGGGGCCTGGGCCGGGTAGGAGGCGTGCTGCTGCGGGGGCGGCTGCTGGGCGTACGGGTCGTAGTCGTACCCGTAGCCGCCGGACTGGTCCTGGTAGCCCTGGCCGCCGGGGTCCTGGGGGGCGCCCTGCTGGTCGTAGTCGTAGCCCTGCCGGCCGTACGGGTCGTGGCCGCGGGCGTAGGGGTCCTGGTACGGGTCGTGGCCCTGCGGGCCGCGGTATCCGTCGTTCACTGGTGCCCCTTCCATAATGGGCAATCCCCGCCCACGGTTCCCCCCCGTGCTTACCCTTCGCTCCCCGTGCGGCCCCCTGCCGCCCTCGTAGATCCTGCGCGTCAATCGCGGTCGCGGTAAAGCCTTCGCTTGTTGATGTAGCGCACAACGCCGTCAGGCACCAAATACCAGACGGGTTCGTCGCGAGCCACCCGTTCCCGGCAATCCGTGGACGAGATGGCGAGCGCGGGAACCTCGACCAGCGACACCCTGCCCTCGGGCAGCCCGGGGTCGTGCAACCGGTGACCCGGCCTGGTCACGCCGATGAAGTGGGCCAGTGAGAACAGCTCCTCCGCGCCCCGCCAGGTGAAGATCTGGGAGAGCGCGTCCGCGCCGGTGATGAAGAAAAGCTCCGCCTCCGGTTCGAGCCCGTGCAGCTCCCGGAGGGTGTCGATCGTGTACGTGGGGCCGTCGCGGTCGATGTCGATGCGGCTGACCGAGAACTGCGGGTTCGACGCCGTGGCGATCACGGTCATCAGATACCGGTCCTCGCGCGGCGAGACGACCTTGTCGCTCTTCTGCCAGGGCTCGCCCGTGGGCACGAAGATCACCTCGTCGAGGTGGAAGCGGGCGGCGACCTCGCTCGCCGCCACCAGGTGACCGTGGTGGATGGGGTCGAACGTCCCGCCCATCACGCCCAGTCTGCGCCTCACCGCAGTCAGCGGTCCCGGTTGAAGCGGGTGGTGATGAACAGCAGGAGCAGCAGGATGAACAGCGCGCTCCCGCCGATGAAGTACGGGTTGAGGCTGGCGTGGTTGCCCTCGTGCTCGCCGCCGCCACCGCTCTCGGATGCGGAGGCGAGGGTCACGGCGAGGTCGTGGGCGGCGGTCAGAGCGCTCATGGTCACTGTGGCCAATCCGGTGTCGTCGGGTGGGCGTGCCTCGACATCGTAAGCGGGTCCGCGGCCCGCCCCCACGTCGGCTCCGCCATCGGGGGGCGCCGGCCGCGGCCGCCCCGGCGGCGGCCGAGGTCACCGCCGGGTGCGGATGCCGTGACGAACCTGCTACGGAACTCCCGGCCTCGCCGGCCCGTTGTCGCACTAGCCTTGGGGGCCAGACGTACGGGGAGGGGACGGACAGACATGCCTGAACTCAACAAGAACGTGCCGAGCCGAGAACGCAGGAGGTTCCCGGACATCTCCTCGCGGGCGTACGAGCACCCCGCCGACCGCTCCGCGCTCGTCTCGCTGCGCAAGCTGACCGGCTTCGACAAGGTCTTCAAGGCGATAAGCGGCATGCTGCCGGAGCGCTCCCTGCGGCTGCTGTTCCTCTCCGACTCGGTGCGGGTCAGCGACCAGCAGTTCCAGCACCTGCACGACATGCTGCGCGACGCCTGCTACATCCTGGACCTCGAAAAGGTCCCGCAGATGTACGTCAAGCAGGACCCCCAGCCCAACGCGATGTGCATCGGCATGGACGAGCCGATCATCGTCGTCACCACCGGCCTCGTCGAGCTGCTCGACGAGGAGGAGATGCGGGCCGTCGTCGGGCACGAGGTGGGCCACGCGCTCTCCGGCCACTCGGTGTACCGCACGATCATGCTCTTCCTCACCAACCTCGCCCTCGCGCTCGCCTGGATCCCGCTGGGCGCCCTGGCGATACGGGCCATCATCGCCGCGCTGCTGGAGTGGTTCCGCAAGTCGGAGCTGTCCGCGGACCGCGCCGGGCTGCTCGTCGGGCAGGACCTGGAGGCGTCGATGCGCGGGCTGATGAAGCTCGCCGGCGGCAACCACCTGCACCAGATGAACGTCGACGCGTTCCTCCAGCAGGCCGAGGAGTACGACAAGGGCGGCGACGTCCGCGACTCCGTCCTGAAGATCCTCAACGTGCTGCCGCGCAGCCACCCGTTCACCACCATCCGCGCCGCCGAGCTGAAGAAGTGGGCGGAGAGCCGCGACTACCAGCGGATCATGGACGGCCACTACCCGCGGCGCGACGAGGACAAGGACGCCTCCGCGCGCGAGTCCTTCCGCGAGTCCGCCAGCAGCTACGCGGACACCGTGAAGAACAGCAAGGACCCGCTGCTGCGGCTCGTGAACGACATCGCGGGCGGCACCGCCGACATAGGCGGCAAGCTGCGGGACCGCTTCAACAGCCGCGGCGCCGGCGGCGCCGGCGGCGCCGCCCCGTCGGACGGCTCCGGCCCCTCGGACGCCCCGCCCAACTGAGCACCGTCCCCCTCCGCTCAGCAGCGCCCACCGTACGCGCGACGCCGCCGCCCCTCGTCCCGGGGCGGCGGCGTCTTTCGTACGGCGCGTCTGCGTACGGTGCCTCTGCATACGGTGCTTCTGCATACGGCGCGTGCTACGACGCCTGCGTGGCCTGCCCCGTGTCCAGCACCCCGCACAGCGATCCGCTCAACTGCCCCGGCGTCGCGAACGGGTTGGTGCCGTGCGGCGTCTTCTGCGGGTCCCGCTCGCCGGCCAGCAGCGGCCGCAGGTACCCGGCGGCGTCCGCGGTGCACGCCAGCGGGCCGGCGGTCAGCGCGGTCTCGGCCAGCTCCAGCTGCCGGTCCCGCAGGTCGTCGTGGTCGAAGCGGAGGCGCACCTGGCGGCGCACGGTGAACAGCGAGGCTTCCGCCTTCCCCGGCGTCCCGACGGACGCCTTCGCGGGGCGCAGCACGTAGACGAAGACGTGGTCCGCGCTGACCTCCAGCTCCTGTTCGCCGACCTCCGCGAAGGTCACCGCGCCGTCGACCCGTACGCTCTCGTCGGCCAGTCGCACGTGCTCGGGGTCGAAGCGGACCATCCAGCCGGTCGCGGCGTGCCTGCCGTCGTCGGCGGGGCGGGCGAGGCTCTGGTCGAACTGGCCGTGCTGCTGCGGGTCGAGCTGGACGCGGATGTCGCGAACGTTGCCGCCGGTGAGCGTGTGGACGTCGACGGCGGAGGTGACGAGGTAGTCCTTGCTGGCGGTGAGTGCCTGGACGACCTGCTCCTCGGTGAAGTTCCGGGTCGCCGCCGGATCCGGCAGCTCGATGCCGGCGGCACCGGTGCCGAAGTCCCCGGCGGGGCTGCCGGCGATCAGCTCGCCGGGCGCGCCCCCCGGCACCGGGCCCTCGGGGGTCAGCGGGACGACGGTGCTGCGCAGCGGCGCCGCGGCGGGGACGCCGGGCTGCCGGTAGGGGTGGCGTACGCCCATGTAGATGGCGGTGCCGAAGGCGAGCGCGATGAGCAGGACGAGCACCAGGGCCTGCCGGGAGGCGCCGGGCCGCTGGGGGCGGCGGCTGCGTACGGCGGGGGTGTGGTCGCCGACGCGCTCGCGGGCGGAGTACTCCTCCAGGCGGGCAGCCTTGACGAACGCCTCATCGAAGACGATGGAGCGGTATTCGTCGTCTCCGCCTCCGGGGGCGCGCTCGGGTGTCCCGTCGGGCGGGCCTTCGTGCCCGGCCATATACAGAAGAGTAGGTCCGCGGCGCCCCGCGTAAACCGGCGCGTCAACGCCAACTTGCCACTGCGCCGACCGGGTGAGGATCAATCGGGCGGAAGCGGTTGCCGCAGATCGCCGGCGCCGGTCCGGCGGGGGTGGTGCAGCGGGTCAGCGCGGCGTCAGCGACGGCTCGCGGGCGTCCGCGCCGGTCGTGGCCGACGGGCTGGAGCCGCCGGGGGGCGGGGCGTCGTCGCGGCCGTCGGGGCCGGAACGGTACACGGCGGCGAAGGACAGCGCGACTATGCCGACGCCGAGGAGGAGGGCGAGCAGGAGGGCGACGGGGCGCTGCCAGTGCCCGTGGCCGCGGTACGGGCGCAGGGCGCCGCCGTAGGGGCCGTACGGGTCGGGGGCGTCCGGGTCGTCCCAGCCGTCGTACATCCGCTCGTCCTGCGCGGCGCCGTCGAGGACGGCCTCGGCCTGGGCGCGCGCCTCCGCGGCGCCGACCATGCGCTCCACGGCGCTGGGCTCGTGGAAGTGCGCGGAGCGGACGAAGTCCTCGTCGAGCACCACGGCGGCGAACTCTTCGTCCGCGCCTCCGTGGTGGTGGCTGTCGGGCTCGTCACCGTCGGCGTACGGTGGCCTGCCCCCCACATCGTCCGGCACCCGACCAGCGTAAACCGGGACAGTCGGGATGCGCCAGGCAACGCGGGATCCGGCGTCGGGTCCCGGCCACCCGCCGCGGACCCGCGCGGCGGCCGCCACGGGCCCGGGAAGGGGCCTGTACGGCCCTCTCGCGGCCTCGGCACGGCCGCCGGGGCACGGATGGCCCGATGGTCCGTTCGGCTGCCGGGCGCCCGGCTACTGGCCCTTGAGCTGGCCGTCGCCCGTGACGACGTACTTCGTCGAAGTCAGCTCCGGCAGCCCCATCGGCCCGCGGGCGTGCAGCTTCTGCGTGGAGATGCCGACCTCCGCGCCGAAGCCGAACTCCGCGCCGTCGGTGAACCGGGTGGAGGCGTTCACCATGACCGCCGCGGAATCGACCAGTGCGGTGAACCGGCGGGCCGCGCCGGTGTCGCGGGTGACCACGGCCTCGGTGTGCCCGGAGGACCAGCGGCGGATGTGCGCCACCGCGTCGTCCAGGGAGCGCACCACGGCCGCCGCGATGTCGTACGACAGGTACTCCGTGGCCCAGTCCTCGTCGTCGGCGAGCGGCACCTCCACGCCCGCGGCGGCGCCCGCCTTCACCCAGGCATCGTCCCCGTGCACGGTGACGCCGGCGGCCCCGAGCGCCCGCAGCGCGCGGGGCAGGAAGACGTCGGCCACGGCCTGGTGGACGAGGACGGTCTCGGCGGCGTTGCACACGCTGGGGCGCTGGGCCTTGGAGTTGACGAGGATCTGCTCGGCGAGGTCGAGGTCGGCGTGCTCGTCCACGTACACGTGGCAGTTGCCCGTGCCGGTCTCGATCACCGGAACCGTGGACTCCTCGACGACGGTGCGGATGAGGCCGGCGCCGCCGCGCGGGATCAGCACGTCGACCAGGCCGCGGGCGCGCATCAGCTCGTGCACCGACTCGCGGCTCTGCCCGGGCACCAGCTGCACGGCGTCCGGCGGCAGCCCGGCGGAGGCGACCGCGTCGCGCAGCACGGCGACGAGGGCGGAGTTCGAGGCGTACGCGGAGGAGGAGCCGCGCAGCAGCACCGCGTTGCCCGACTTCAGGCACAGGGCGGCGGCGTCCGCGGTGACGTTGGGCCGGCCCTCGTAGATGATGCCGACGACGCCCAGCGGCACCCGCACCTGGCGCAGTTCCAGACCGTTCGGCAGCGTGGAGCCGCGGATCACCTCGCCGACGGGGTCGGGCAGCCCGGCGACGTCCCGGACGTCGGAGGCGACGCCGGCGATCCGCTCCGCGGTCAGCGTCAGCCGGTCCACGATCGCCTCGGAGACCCCGTCCGCCCGCGCGCGGGCGACGTCCTCGGCGTTGGCCGCGACGACCTCCGCGGCACGCGCCTCCAGGGCGTCGGCGACGGCCAGCAGGGCGGCGTCCTTGGCCGCGCGGGGCAGCGGGGCGATGATCGCCGCCGCGGTACGCGCCCGCTGGGCGGCCTGGCGGACCGGGGACAGGGTTTCGCTGCTCATGCCGAGCAGCGTAGTCGGCGGTGCCGACATCGTGGACGGGCCGTATCACTCCGCGAGACGCGGACACCGGCGGGTGTGTGCTCCCGCGCTTCGCCTCGTGCGCGTGCGCCGGGAGCCGCCCCGGGGCGCGGAAGCCGCCACGCGCGCCGGGTCATACACTCCCCCGCCGCCTCCGGTACGGGCCCCTGCCGCCCGGATCGCCCGCCGCGGCTCAGAACGGATGCACCCCCACCGGCACCGCGGGGGCCGGTCCGTAGCCGTCGGCGATGCGCTGGTGGTACGTCTCCCGCGCGATCACCTCCAGGCCGACGATCTCCCACGGCGGCAGCTGCGCCGACGCCCGGTGCTCCCCCCAGAGCCGCAGTGCCACGGCCGCCGCGTCGTGCAGGTCGCGGGCCTCTTCCCAGTAGCGGATCTCGGCGTGGTCGTTGGCATAGCGGCTGGTCAGCAGGAAGGGATGGTCGTGCGCCAGCCGTTCGAGACCGCGCCTGACCTCCTTCAGCGGGGCCTCGGGTCCTGCGACGCTCAGCGTGACGTGCCACAGCCGGTGGACACCGTCCGCGGCGGGCCCGTCGGCGTCCGCCGCGGCCCCCGGCTCCTCCACGCTGCCCGCATGCCCACCTCCGGTCCCCTTGACGCTGGTCAGCGTCCGCTGTGCCGTTCCCCGGGGCAGCGCCCCTGGACGCCCTTGTGTCACGGGCGGCCTCCTGAATACGAGTCTGCAACGGGCTGCGCGCCGCGGCAGCCCCATACAACAAAGTTGACCAGCCGACGCGGTCGCCCGTGGTGCTTTTGCCCAAGGTCTCTGCCGCGACACCGGTTTTTTCGCGTGCCGCGCGCCGGTCTCACGCGGGGTGCGGCAGCCGTCGCGCGCCACTTGCCGCACGCCGACTGTCAACCGTCACTTGCCGCCCGGCAGTTGCGGCACCTCTGTTGCCGCTCGGCTGCCTCGTCGCACCACACGCGGCACCCGCCGCGCCGCCGTCACGCCTTACTTGTCGAGCACCACGAGGTCGTCCCGGTGCACGACCTCGCGCTCGTACGCCGGACCCAGTTCCCTGGCCAGCTCGCGGGTGGAGCGCCCGAGCAGCCGCGGCAGCTCCTCGGCGTCGAAGGCGACGAGCCCGCGGGCGACCGCCCGGCCCGCCGTGTCCCGCAGCTCCACCGGATCGCCCGCCGAGAACCGGCCCTCCACCTCCTTGATCCCCGCCGGCAGCAGCGACGTGCGCCGCTCGGTGACGGCCCGGACCGCGCCGTCGTCCAGCACCAGCGCGCCCTGCGGGGTGGAGGCGTGCGCGAGCCACAGCAGCCGGCCCCGCGCTCGCCGCCCGGTGGGGTGGAAGTACGTGCCCGTGGGCTTGCCGGCCAGCGCGGCGTCCGCGTAGACGGCGGAGGTCAGCACGACGGGCACGCCCTCGCCGGTGGC
>NZ_JACBXC010000230.1 GCF_013870535.1 Streptomyces phytophilus
CAGTTGGCGGAGTGGCTGGCCGGCGCCGAGCAGCTCGTCGAGCGGTGGTTCACGCTGGAGGACCCGGCGCGTCTGGAGCCCGCCGAGCGGGAGCTGTTCGTGGAGACCGTGCTCGCGTCCGGGCTGAAGCTGCGCGGCGTCATCGACCGGCTCGACGTGGCGCCGACGGGCGAGGTCCGCGTCGTGGACTACAAGACGGGCAAGGCGCCCCCGCCGGAGTACGCGGCGGACGCCCTCTTCCAGATCAAGTTCTACGCGCTGGTGCTGTGGCGGCTGCGCGGCAGCGTCCCGCGCCGGCTGCAACTGGTCTACCTGGGCAGCGGCGACGTCCTGACGTACGACCCGGACGAGGCGGACCTGCGCGGCGTGGAGCGCAAGGTGCTCGCCCTGTGGGAGGCGATCCGGCGGGCGACGGAGAGCGGCGACTGGCGGCCGCGGCCGGGCCGGCTGTGCGGCTGGTGCGACTTCAAGGACTCCTGCCCGGCCTTCGGTGGGACCCCGCCCCCGTATCCGCTGACCGGCGTCGACCTGGGCCTGCCGCAGCCCCGCCCGGCCGGGGGCGGGGACGGTGCGCAGGGCAGAATGGACACCGCCTGACAGTTCGGTCCGGCCGAGGAAGAGGAGACCCTGTGGCCATCCGCGTCCTGCTCGTCGACGACCAGCCGCTGCTGCGCACCGGCTTCCGCATGATCCTGGAGGCCGAGCAGGACATCGCCGTCGTCGGCGAGGCCGGCGACGGGCTGCAGGCGCTCGACCAGGTCCGGGCGCTCCAGCCGGACGTGGTGCTGATGGACATCCGGATGCCGCGCATGGACGGCGTGGAGGCCACCCGGCAGATCACCGGCGCCGGCCGGGACGGGCCCGCGAAGGTGCTGGTGCTGACCACCTTCGACCTCGACGAGTACGTGGTGGAGGCGCTGCGCGCCGGGGCCAGCGGCTTCCTGCTGAAGGACGCGCCGGCCGGGGAGCTGGTGCAGGCGATCCGCGTGGTCGCCGCCGGGGACGCGATGCTGGCCCCGAGCATCACCAAGAGGCTGCTGGACAAGTTCGCGACGAAGCTGCCGACGGGAGAGCAGGACGTGCCGGACACCCTGGACACGCTCACCGAGCGCGAGGTGGAGGTGCTCAAGCTGGTCGCCCGCGGGCTGTCGAACGCGGAGATCGCCGCCGACCTCTTCGTCAGCGAGACCACCGTGAAGACCCATGTGGGCCACGTGCTGACCAAGCTGAGCCTGCGCGACCGGGTGCAGGCCGCGGTGTACGCGTACGAGAGCGGGCTGGTGCGCCCCGGCGGGTCCTGACCGCCCGGCCGGGAGCCCCCGCGCAGGGCTCCCGGTCCCGTACGGCGTCAGGCCGCCCTGCGGGTCACTCCGAGCCCTTCGAGATCTCCCAGAAGCGGAAGACCGTCGAGGCGTCGAGCGTCCACTCCAGGCCGAGGATGTTCTCCCGCGCGGCCGCGTACTGCTTGCCCTGCCACAGCGGTATCACCGGCAGCTGGTCGGCGACGATGTCCTGCAGCTCGCCGAACGCGTCCACCGTGGCCGTACGCTCCGACTGCGCCGCGGTGGCCGGGATCAGCTCGCTGGTGATCCGGCCCGGGTTGTAGTTGTTGGCCAGGACGTTGCCCTCGCCGAAGAACGGCGCGGTGAAGTTGTCGGGGTCCGGGTAGTCCGGCACCCAGCCCTTGACGTAGACGCCGTACGCGCCCTTCTCGACGCCCTGCTCGAACTCGTCCAGCGGCACGGAATCCACGTCCGCCTCGAACAGGCCGCTGTCGTTGAGCTGCTTGGCGATCAGCTCGAAGGACGGCACCGTGCCAGGTCCGTAGCGCTCGGGCGTGGCGTGCAGCGTCACGCGCACCTTCTGGTCGATGCCCGCCTGCCTGAGCACCTGTTCGGCCCTGGCCGGGTCGGGGCGGTCGCCGTAGGTGTCGTAGAAGGCGGTGTTGTGGCCGGTGATGCCGGCCGGGACGATCGAGTAGAGCTCTTCCGCGGTGCCCTCGTAGACGTCGCGGACCAGCGCGTTGCGGTCGATGAGGTAGGCGAACGCCTTGCGCACGGCGGGGTTGCCGGCGACCGGGTCGTCCATGTTGAAGACCAGGTGCTGCACCTCGGCGCTGGTGCCCTCGACGAGCTGGATCTTCTGGCCGGCCCCGGCCTGGTCCTGCAGCTCGGCGATGTCCTTCATCGCCAGGCCGCGGTACGCCAGGTCGATGTCGCCGCCCTCCAGGTCCTCCTTGAGCTTGTCGTCGCCGCCGCTGCCGCCGTACAGCTTCAGCGTCATCCCGGAGTTCTGCACCTTGGCGGTGCCCTTGTAGCCGGAGTTGACGGAGAAGCCGGCCTCCTTGCCCTCCTGGTAGGAGTCCAGCTTGTACGGCCCCGACCCGATGGCCTTGCCGTCGTCGCGCAGCTTGTCCTTGGGGTAGGTCTCGCTGTCGACGATCGAGCCGGCGCCGGAGGCGATCTTCATGGGGAAGGTCGCGTCGGGGTAGTCCAGCCGGAACGTCACGGTCAGCTCGTCGGGGGTCTCGATCCCGCCGACCGAGTCGAGCATGACGGCGGGCCCCGCGGGGTCGTCGATGCCGATGGTGCGCTCGAAGGAGAACTTCACGTCCTCGGAGGTGAGTTCCGAGCCGTTGGAGAACTTCAGCCCGTCCTGCAGCTTGCAGGTGTAGACGCGGCTGTCGGCGTCCTCGAAGGTGCACTCCTTCGCCGCCTCGGGCTCGGGTTCCGTGGACCCCTTGGGGAAGCTCAGCAGGGACTGGAAGACGTTGTTGAACACCAGCCAGGAGCCGACGTCGTAGCCCGCGGCCGGATCGATGGCCGTGACCTCGTCGGTCATCCCCATCACGACGGCGTCGCCGGAGCCGGCCCCCGATCCGGAGTCCGAGCCGCAGCCGGCTGCGAGCAGTACGGTGGCCATGGCGGCGCCGAGGGGTGGGGCGAGCCGCTGGACAGCCTTGTTCACGTGTGTGGGTTCCTTCACTCGGGTCGGTTCTCTGTCCCGGCGCGGCACCGCCGGTGGCCCCTACTCGCTCAGCCCGCGCCGCAGCTCCCAGAGCTGCAGCGTCGACGACGAGTTGAGCGCCCACTCCGCCCCCGTGACGGTGTCGCGCGCCGCGATGTACTGCTTGCCCTGCCAGAGCGGGAGGTACGGGACGTCGGTCGCGAGGACGTCCTGTATCCGCTCGAAGCTGTCCGTCGTCCGCTCCCGCTGCGCTTCCTGGCGGGTCCGGGGGATCAGGTCCTCGATGACGGAGCTGTCGTAGTTGTTGAACGTGAAGTTCTCCTCGCCGACGAACGGCCCGGTGAACGTGTCGGGGTCGGGGAAGTCCGGGTACCAGTGCAGGCCGTAGACGGCGTACCGGTTCTCCGCGTAGTTCTTCTTGTACGTCTCCCAGGTGTCGCCCTTGATGGTGGCGTCGAAGAGGCCGGACTTGTTGAGCTGGTCGCGCAGCTCCTCGAACTCGGCCTTCGTCGTCTCGCCGTAGTGGTCGGTGCTGTAGTTCAGGGTCAGCTCGACGGGTGTCTCGACGCCCGCCTCCCGCAGCAGCTCGCGGGCGGCGTCGGGGTCCGGGCGGTCGCCGTAGGAGTCGTGGAACGCCGTGTTGTGGCCGATGATGCCGCGCGGGATCATCGCGTACAGCGGCTCGACGGTGCGCTGGTAGACCTCGCGCGCGAGCTTCGTCCTGTCGATCACCTCGGCCGTCGCCTGGCGTACGGCCCGGTCCTTCACGGTCGGGTTCTCCACGTCGAAGACGAGGTAGGCGATCTCCGCGCCGGGCGTCTCGAAGAGGCTGACGTCGCCGTCGCTGCCCTCGTCGAGGCGGTTGATCTGCTCGGGCTTCAGGCTGCGGCCCATCACGTCGATGTCGCCGCCGGAGATGGCGTCCTCCATGTGCTGGGAGGTGTCGAAGTAGCGGACCTCGACGCCGTCGTTCTGCGGCTCGACCTCGCCCTTGTAGTCGCCGTTGCCGGTGTACACGGCCTTGGTGGCGGCGTCGTCCTCGTGCTCGACCTTCAGGCTGTACGGGCCGGAGCCGGCGATCTCGAAGCCCTCGTACAGCTTGTCCTTCTCGTAGACCTCGCTGTCGACGATGGCCGCGGCGGGGGTGGCCAGCTTGAGGGGGAACGTGGCGTCCGGCGTCTTGAGGTGGAAGACCACGGTCAGCTCGTCGGGGGTCTCCACCGTGTCGACGTTGGCGAGCAGCGGGAACGGGCCGTTGGGGTTCTTGATCTTCAGCATCCGCTCGACGGAGAACTTGACGTCCTCGGCCGTCAGGTCGTGCCCGTTGGTGAAGGTGAGGCCGTCGCGGAGGGTGCAGCGGTACTGCTCGCTGAGCCGGTCGGCGAAGGCGCACCGCTCGGCGGCGTCGGGCTCGGGCTCCGAGCCCGTACGCGGCATGCGCATCAGCGTCTGGAAGGTGTTCTGCAGGATGTTCCAGGAGTTGATGTCGTACGCGGTGGCGGGGTCGAGGGGAGCGGGGTTCTCCTCGGTCAGCTCCAGCCTGTCGGTCGTGCCCACCACGATCGCGTCGCCGTCTCCGCCGGAGTCGCCCACCATGCCGCAGGAGGCGAGGACCGGGACCAGCATGCCCAGCAGCGCGGGCAGCACCAACGACTTACGAATCATGGTCGACTTTCTCCCTCGGGCGTCCCCGGAGAGATTAGCCGGAGCATCCAGCCGGGCTGGGCCGCAGGGAAGTTGAGAAAGAATCACGCGCCGATTACGCCCGGCACCCTTCCGATAACCGGACGCGGGAACAATGGCCGCGAACCCGAATCAAACCGGGCACAGGGAGGCACCTCGCAGGGCACCGGAGACCGGTCCAGCACATCGCCGCTCACCTGTCGAGGTCTGTGCGCGTGAGAAAGCTCACCTCGGCGAATTCGCGCCCTGTAGTAGCAATGGGGTAACGGCTTTCGTCACGCAAAATACATGAACCGCTGCGCGGAGTTTCCCCGCCGCTTTCTCACTGGAGGCGCTCGACTACGGAGCGGAGAAAGCGGAGATCGACTTCCGTGAGGGAACCGACGAGGTGCCGTCCCGGCGCGGGGTCGATCGGCGCCACCGACGGCACCGCCACGACGGCGCAGCCGGCCGCCTCCGCCGCCGTCACGCCGGTGAGGGTGTCCTCGACCACGGCGCAGCGCCGGGGATCGGCGCCGAGGACGGCCGCGGCGTGCAGGTACGGGTCGGGGTGCGGCTTCGTACGCGCGATCTCGTCGCCCGCCACGGAGAGGTGGAACTCGTGGCCCAGGGAGCGCAGCACCCGGTCGATGATGCGCCGGTGGGAGGCGGAGACCAGGGCCGTGGGCACGTCGTGCGCGGCGAGTTCGGTGAGCAGCCGCCGGGCGCCGGGCATGAGGGGCACGTCGCCGTCGATCAGCTCCTCGAAGCGGGTGTTGAGGCGGACGGTCAGCTCGGGCAGGCCGATGTCGGCGCCGGTGGTGGCGATGAGGTACGCGGCGCTGCGCGACATCGGGCCGCCGACGACGACCTGGCGCTGCTCCTCGGTCAGCTCGTGGCCGAACTCGGCGAAGACCGAGACCTCGGCGGCCCACCAGAAGCCCTCGGTGTCGACCAGGGTGCCGTCCATGTCGAGCAGTACGGCCTGCGGGGTCGTACTGCGGATGGACCGCACGCGGCGGGCCGGGGCGGTGCCCTGGGCCGTTCGGGTGCCTTCAGCGGGAATGCTGCTGGTCATCCGCTCACCTCCCTCGAAGGGGCGCAAAGGCCGGCCGCCAGAAGCGACCGGCCTGTTCCGGACCGACCAGTGTAAGCCGACTGTCCGAAAAGCGCCCGGGGAGCGCCCTTCCGGCCCCTTTTCGGACAGCGGCCGGGGTCGCGGGTACGGGCCGGGCGCGGACCGCGCTCAGCGGGCGTTGAAGTACTTCGCCTCGGGGTGGTGGATGACGATGGCGTCGGTGGACTGCTCCGGGTGCAGCTGGAACTCTTCGGAGAGCTTCACCCCGATCCGCTCCGGCTCCAGCAGCTCGGCGATCTTCGCCCGGTCCTCCAGGTCCGGGCACGCGCCGTACCCCAGTGAGAACCGGGCGCCGCGGTACTTCAGCGCGAACATGTCCTCGATCTCGGCCGGGTCCTCGCCGCCGTAGCCCAGCTCGGCGCGTACCCGCGCGTGCCAGTACTCCGCCAGCGCCTCCGCGAGCTGCACGGACAGGCCGTGCAGCTCCAGGTACTCGCGGTAGGAGTCGGCGGCGAACAGCTCGGCCGTGGCCTCGCCGATCCTGGAGCCGACGGTGACGATCTGGAAGCCGACGACGTCCGTCTCGCCGGAGTCCTCCGCGCGGAAGAAGTCCGCCAGGCACAGCCGCCGGCCGCGCCGCTGCCGCGGGAAGGTGAAGCGGGTGCGCTCGGCGCCGTCGTCGCCGAGGACGATCAGGTCGTCGCCCTTGGAGACGCAGGGGAAGTAGCCGTAGACGACGGCCGCCTCCAGCAGGTTGCCGGTCCGCAGCCGGTCCAGCAGCCCGCGCAGCCGCGGCCTGCCCTCGGTGGCGACCAGGTCCTCGTACGACGGGCCGCTGCCGCGCGGCGCCTTCAGCCCCCACTGGCCCTTGAAGAGCGCGCCCTCGTCCAGCCAGGAGGCGTAGTCGGCCTGCTGGATGCCCTTGACGACCCGGGTGCCCCAGAACGGCGGGGCGGGCACGGGGTTGTCGGTGGCCACGTCGG
>NZ_JACBXC010000231.1 GCF_013870535.1 Streptomyces phytophilus
CCGCGTGCGCCCCTGCCGCGGCGCCCGCCGCGGCCTCTGCCGCGGCCCTCGCGCCGCCCGTCCCCGTACCCGGCCCGTTCCGGCCGTGCACGCCGCTCCCGCCCGCCGGGCCGGGTCTGCCCTGCGGGCCGGTCTGGCGCGGGATCACGGAGCCGGTCACGCCCTGAGCAACGCGGTCGCGCCCGCGTTGGTTACGACATGTGTCATCCCGGTCGCATAGCGCGCTTCTTCTTCCCCGCATCAGCGTTCACAGACGTTCCACCGTGTTCGCCGTCAGCGCAGTGAAGAGGCCGGAAAATCTGATGGCACCGCCCGCGCTGCGGGTAAGACTTGGCTAGTGGCGCTGGTGGGAGCGGTGGCTTGGCAGGCTTCGGCGGACGGCGTTCGCCATGGGCGTAGCGGCATTGAGAGTATTCGCCTGGCCTGCGGGAACATCGTCTCGCACCATCGGGTTGGAGCAGTAGCCGGATGTCCGGTGCGGGAGACTGACGGAGTCAGCGTCCGGGTGTCGGCAGTTGGAATGAGCGGTCCCCGCTTGCGGGACTAAGCTGCGGAAGGACAGGGAGGGGAACGTCCCCGATCTGCCTGACCGCTCTGAGGAGCGATTAACGATGTTCGAGAGGTTCACCGACCGCGCGCGGCGGGTTGTCGTCCTGGCTCAGGAAGAAGCCCGGATGCTCAACCACAACTACATCGGCACCGAGCACATCCTCCTGGGCCTGATCCACGAGGGTGAGGGTGTCGCCGCAAAGGCCCTGGAGAGCCTCGGGATCTCGCTTGAGGCTGTCCGCCAGCAGGTGGAGGAGATCATCGGCCAGGGCCAGCAGGCCCCGTCCGGCCACATCCCCTTCACCCCCCGGGCCAAGAAGGTCCTGGAGCTGTCGCTCCGCGAGGCGCTTCAGCTCGGGCACAACTACATCGGCACCGAGCACATCCTGCTCGGCCTCATCCGCGAGGGCGAGGGCGTCGCCGCCCAGGTCCTCGTGAAGCTGGGCGCCGACCTGAACCGGGTGCGGCAGCAGGTCATCCAGCTGCTCTCCGGTTACCAGGGCGGCAAGGAGACCGCCACCGCCGGCGGCCCCGCGGAGGGCACGCCGTCGACGTCCCTGGTGCTCGACCAGTTCGGCCGGAACCTCACGCAGGCGGCCCGCGAGTCCAAGCTCGACCCGGTCATCGGGCGCGAGAAGGAGATCGAGCGGGTCATGCAGGTGCTGTCCCGCCGTACGAAGAACAACCCCGTGCTCATCGGCGAGCCCGGCGTCGGCAAGACCGCCGTCGTCGAGGGCCTGGCGCAGGCCATCGTCAAGGGCGAGGTGCCCGAGACCCTGAAGGACAAGCACCTCTACACCCTGGACCTCGGCGCGCTGGTCGCGGGCTCCCGCTACCGCGGTGACTTCGAGGAGCGCCTGAAGAAGGTGCTCAAGGAGATCCGCACCCGCGGCGACATCATCCTGTTCATCGACGAGCTGCACACCCTGGTGGGCGCGGGGGCCGCCGAGGGCGCGATCGACGCGGCGAGCATCCTCAAGCCGATGCTGGCCCGCGGCGAGCTGCAGACCATCGGCGCGACCACGCTCGACGAGTACCGCAAGCACCTGGAGAAGGACGCGGCCCTGGAGCGCCGCTTCCAGCCGATCCAGGTCGCGGAGCCGTCGCTGCAGCACACGATCGAGATCCTCAAGGGTCTGCGCGACCGGTACGAGGCGCACCACCGCGTGTCCATCACGGACGCCGCCCTGGTCGCCGCGGCCCAGCTCGCCGACCGGTACATCTCCGACCGCTTCCTGCCGGACAAGGCGATCGACCTGATCGACGAGGCGGGCTCGCGGATGCGCATCCGCCGGATGACCGCGCCGCCGGACCTGCGGGAGTTCGACGAGAAGATCGCCGACGTGCGGCGCGAGAAGGAGTCCGCGATCGACTCGCAGGACTTCGAGCTGGCCGCCGGCCTGCGCGACAAGGAGAAGCAGCTCCTGGCGCAGAAGGCGCAGCGGGAGAAGGAGTGGAAGGCCGGCGACATGGACGTCGTCGCCGAGGTGGACGAGGAGCTCATCGCCGAGGTCCTGGCCACCGCCACGGGCATCCCGGTCTTCAAGCTGACCGAGGAGGAGTCCTCGCGGCTGCTGCGCATGGAGGACGAGCTGCACAAGCGCGTCATCGGGCAGGAGGACGCCATCAAGGCGCTCTCCCAGGCCATCCGCCGTACGCGGGCGGGCCTGAAGGACCCGAAGCGCCCCGGCGGTTCGTTCATCTTCGCCGGCCCGTCCGGCGTCGGTAAGACGGAGCTGTCGAAGACGCTGGCGGAGTTCCTCTTCGGCGACGAGGACGCGCTCATCCAGCTCGACATGTCGGAGTTCAGCGAGAAGCACACCGTCTCGCGGCTGTTCGGCTCCCCGCCCGGCTACGTCGGGTACGAGGAGGGCGGCCAGCTCACGGAGAAGGTGCGCCGGAAGCCGTTCTCCGTCGTCCTCTTCGACGAGGTCGAGAAGGCCCACCCGGACATCTTCAACTCGCTGCTGCAGATCCTGGAGGACGGCCGCCTGACCGACTCCCAGGGCCGGGTCGTGGACTTCAAGAACACGATCATCATCATGACGACCAACCTCGGCACCAAGGACATCTCCAAGGGCTTCGGCCTGGGGTTCGCCGCCGGGGGCGACGTCAAGACCGGCTACGACCGGATGAAGTCCAAGGTCGGCGAGGAGCTCAAGCAGCACTTCCGGCCTGAGTTCCTCAACCGTGTGGACGACATCGTGGTCTTCCACCAGCTGACACGGGACGACATCATCGAGATCGTCGACCTGCGGCTGGCCGAGCTGGACAACCGGCTCAAGGACCGCGACATGGCCATCGAGCTGTCCACCGAGGCCAAGGACCTGCTGTCCAAGCGGGGCTTCGACCCGGTGCTGGGCGCCCGGCCGCTGCGCCGCGCGATCCAGCGGGAGATCGAGGACGTGCTCTCGGAGAAGATCCTCTTCGGCGAGCTGCGCCCGGGCCACATCGTGGTGGTCGACACCGAGGGCGAGGGTGACGACGCGACGTTCACCTTCCGCGGCGAGGAGAAGTCGGCGCTGCCCGACGTCCCGCCGGTCGACGCCGACGCCGCCGCCGGCGGCGCGGGCCCGAACCTGAGCAAGGAGGCGTGAGCCCGTAGCGGCTCGGCTTCCGCCGTACGACACGGAGCCGCCCCGGACCACACGGTCCGGGGCGGCTCTGCGTATACGTACCGGGCGTGCCCGGAGCGTCGTCCGGGTCAGCCCTTGTAGCCCGCCGTCACCAGTTCCTGGGCGACCTCCAGGCAGGCGAGCCGCTTCTCCTCCGGCTCGCCCTTGGCGTCGGCCAGGGCGAACATCCCGGCGTGCATGGTGAAGATCGCGGCGACGCTGCGGGCCTGGTCCTTCAGGTCGGCGTCCTTGTCGCGGAGCATCCCGATGATGTCGCCCATACGCGCCTTGAAGGACTCGCCGAGGCTCAGCTCGCGGATGCTCGCCTGGTTCTCCTGCATGAACCGGAAGAGGGTGCTGCCCCCGGCGAGCAGCGCGCTGTACCGCGCCAGCAGCTCCAGCCTGGTCTCCAGCGTGGCCGGCTGGTCGCGCCCCCAGGCGATCAGCTCGTCGACCCGCCCGAAGTGGTCCTCGACCAGGCTGACGAGGATGTCCTCCTTGGTCTTGAAGTGGTAGTACAGCGCGGCCTTCGTGACGTCGAGCTGTTCGGCGATCTCGCGCAGGGATGTCTTGTCGTAGCCCTTGTCGGCGAAGAGCTCCAGCGCCACATCCTGAATGCGCTGGCGGGTGTCGCCCCTGGTCGTCCCCATGATCCCTGCTTCCGTCAGATACTTACTTGACGCCCGGCAAGTAGCGGCGTACGTTCTCATGGTACCCACTAGCCGGGCGGCAAGTAAGTAGGGAGAGGGGCCATGGCGGAGACCAAGGATCAGGAGGCGGTCCCAGCACCGCCGCGCAACGTCAGGGTGATCATGCTCGGCCTGATGATCACCATGATGCTCGCGATGCTCGACAACCTGATCGTCGGCACCGCGATGCCCACGATCGTCGGCGAGCTGGGCGGCCTGAACCACCTCGCCTGGGTGGTCACCGCGTACACCCTGGCCATCGCCGTCTCCACGCCGCTGTGGGGCAAGTTCGGCGACCTCTACGGTCGCAAGGGCATCTTCATGTCCTCCATAGTCGTCTTCCTCATCGGCTCCGCGCTCTCCGGCATGGCCCAGGACATGGGCCAGCTCATCGCCTTCCGCGCGGTCCAGGGCCTCGGCGGCGGCGGCCTCATCGTCGGCGTCATGGCGATCATCGGCGACCTCGTGCCGCCCCGCGAACGCGGCCGGTACCAGGGCATGATGGCCGCCGTCATGGGCATCGCCACCATCGGCGGCCCGCTGGTCGGCGGGACGATCACCGACCACCTCGGCTGGCGCTGGGCCTTCTACATCAACCTGCCGCTGGGCGCCGTCTCGCTCTTCGTCATCTCCACCGTCCTGCACCTGCCGAAGAAGCGCATCAAGGCGCGCGTGGACTACACCGGCGCCGCCCTGCTCTCGATCGGGCTGACCGCGCTGGTGCTCGTGACCTCCTGGGGCGGTACGGAGTACGACTGGGGGTCGGCGCAGATCGTCGGCCTGGCCGTGCTCGGCGCCGCCTCGCTCGCGGCCTTCGGCTGGGCCGAGACCCGCGCCGCGGAACCGATCATCCCGCTGCGCATCTTCCGCAACGGCAACTTCACGCTGATGAACATGATCGGCTTCATCGTCGGCTTCGTGATGTTCGGCGGCGTCACCTTCCTGCCGCTGTTCCAGCAGAGCGTCCAGGGCGCCTCGGCCACCAACTCGGGGCTGCTGCTCCTGCCGATGATGCTGCCCGTCATGGTCGTCTCGCTCTTCGTCGGCCGGGCCGTGACGAAGACCGGGCGCTACCGGATCTACCCGATCGTCGGCGGCGCCGCCCTGATCGCCGGGCTGTACCTGCTGTCTACGATGGACACCGACACCTCCCGACTGACCTCCGGGCTCTACATGGCGGTGATGGGCGCCGGCCTCGGCTTCATGATCCAGATGTCGATGCTCGTCGGGCAGAACAGCCTGGAGATGCGCGACATGGGCGCGGGCAGCTCGACGATCACCCTGACCCGTACCATCGGCGGCTCCTTCGGCGTCGCCCTCATGGGCGCGATCTTCAGCAGCCGCGTCGCCGACACGATGGCCGAGGAGACCGGGCCCGCGGGCGAGAAGGCGGTGGGCGGCGGGCAGTTGACCCCGGAGCTGATCGAGAAACTGCCGACGCACATTAAGGAGGGGTACCTGAGCGCCGTCTCGAACGGCACCCACCAGGTCTTCCTCTGGGGGACCGCGGTCGCGGCGCTCGCGTTCCTCGCCTCGTGGTTCGTCAAGGAGGTCCCGCTGCGCGGGGCCGCCCCGGCGAAGGACGACTCCGGACCGGCCGGGGACGCCGGTCCGGGCTCCGCGCAAGCGGAGGCGGAGGCCCCGGTGAAGGTCTGAGCGGACCGGGGCCCCGATGGCGGGCCGTGCGCCTCCCGCGGTAGCGGGCGGGGGCGCACGGCCCGTCCGTGCGTTCACGGGCCTTCCGCGGCCCGCGTCCGTGGGTACGGGCCGGAGGGCGGAGGCGGTCCGTTGTCAGTGGGGCGTGCCATGCTCGAAGAGTGCTTCGCCCCGATCTGCGCGCACTTCGCAGCGCCAAGGACGCCATGGACCGCGACTGGGCCGACCCGGCGGTCGACCTGGACGCGGTGGCGACGCACGCCGGCTACTCCAGGTATCACTTCATCCGCGCCTTCAAGGCCGCCTACGGCGAGACTCCCGGCCAGTACCTGACGCGCCGCCGCCTGGAGCGCGCCGAGCACCTGCTGCGCACCTGCAACCTCTCCGTCACCGAGGTCTGCCACCTGGTCGGCTTCTCGGCCCTCGGCACGTTCTCCGCGAGCTTCAAGCGGCGTACGGGGCTGTCCCCGAGCGCGTACCGCGACGCGCACGTGGGCCGCGGGACCGCGCTCATACCCGGCTGCTTCGCGCTGCTGTGGGCCGGCGGGTTCGACCCGCGGATCCGGGAGCGCAACTCTGAGGAAGCGGGCTGAGTCCGCTCCCGCCTACCGTGGCCGGAGTACCGAAGCATCACCTCACCAGGGAGAACGTCATGATCACCAACCTGGCCATCACCACCGTCTGGACCACCGACCAGGAGCGCACCCGCGACTTCTTCGCCGACAAGCTCGGCTTCGAGGTCCGCGACGACATCGAGATGGGCGAGGGCATGCGCTGGATCACGGTCGGGGTCCCCGGCCAGCCGGACGTCATGCTGGCCCTCATGCGGACCACGGGACCCGGCCTCGACCCGGAGTCGGCCGAGGCGCTGACGACGCTCGTCAGCAAGGGCGTGCTGGGCGCCGGCGCGTTCCACACCGACGACTGCCGGGCGACGTACGAGAAGCTGCGGGAGCGGGGCGTGGACTTCATCCAGGAGCCGCAGGAGCGACCGTACGGGACCGAGGCGATCTTCCGCGACGACAGCGGCAACTGGTACTCGCTGACGCAGCGCCAGAAGGGCGGGCTGGACCACAGCAAGCCCTGGGCCTGAAGCCGCACGCGGCGCCTCCGGCGCGGGCGGGCAGGCGACGGGTTGCCCTCCGCGCCGGCGGAGCCGGGCCGCCGCATCCCGGGTCAG
>NZ_JACBXC010000232.1 GCF_013870535.1 Streptomyces phytophilus
GCTCGCGGCGGGCCTTGAGCGCGGCGCGGAGCCGGTCGGCGTGGTGCGGGGCGGCCAGTACGGCGAGGTGGCGGCGGACGGCGCGGGGGAGCGCGCGGCGGTACGCGGCGACGACGGACGCCGTACCGGGGCCGACGCGCGGCGGTCGCTGGTCCGTGGCTGTCTGCCCCATGCGGGACAAACTACGTCATTCGCCCGCCCCGGACTTCGAGCAACGCCCCGCGTCGCCCACCTCGCCGGCTCACTGACCACACGCCAGCCGCATGCCGGCCGCACGCCGCGTGCGGGCGGCCCGCGAGCCGCCCGCACGCCCGCGCAACCGCCTACGCGCCCCCGCGCCGCACCGACACCACCGCGCTCCCTACCGGTTCGTCCGCAGCAGGGTGCGCATCGTCCGCATCGCCACCGACAGGTTCGCCAGGTCGAACGACTCCGAGCCCTGGATCTCCTCCAGCGTGGCGCGCGCCCGCCCGAGGATCGCGGCGTTCTTCTCCTCCCAGGTCTTGAACCGCAGCTCCGGCGTGACCGTGTCGCCCTCCTGGTCCGGCTCCGCCGACAGCACCGCCGCGGTGAGCAGCGCGTGCGCCGCGTACAGGTCCTCGCGGATCGCCGCGCGGGCCATGGACTGCCAGCGGTCGGCCCGCGGCAGCTCCACGATGCGGTCCATCAGCTTGCTGATGTACAGCCGGTCGCCGAGGTCGTAGTACACCTCCGCGACGTCCAGTGGCTCGTGCCCCGTGCGGTCGGCGACCGCGACGATGTCCAGCGTCGGGAACGCCGCCGAGAACGTCGCGACCCGCTGCGCCAGCTCGGCCGGGACGCCGTTGTCGGTCAGCTCGTTCTGGTTGCGCTCGTACCACTCCAGGTCCGTACCGCGCAGCAGCTTCGGCAGCGCTGCCCAGACCTGCCCGATGCGCTCGCTGAAGAAGTCGATCGTCTCGCCCAGCTGGAGCGGCTGCGGCCGGTTGTTGAGCAGCCAGCGGGTGGCGCGCTCGACGAGCCGGCGGGAGTGCAGCCGGATGCGGGTCTGGACGTCGGCCGCGATGACGTTGTCGAGGGTCTCGACCTCGTCCCAGAAGTCGCCGAGGTGGAAGATCGCGCGGGCCGCGGTGTGCGCCCGTACGATCTCCTCGCTCGACGCGCCGGTCTCCTCCTTCAGCCGGTGCACGAACGTCGTACCGCCGGTGTTGACGGTGTCGTTGACCAGCACCGTGGTGACGATCTCGCGGCGCAGCGCGTGCGCGCGGATCTGGTCGGGGAAGCGCTCGCGCAGCGGCTGCGGGAAGTACGCGAACAGCAGCCGCTCCAGGTACGGGTCGTCGGGCAGCCCGGTGGCGACCAGCTCCTCGGCCGTGGTGATCTTCGTGTAGCCGAGGAGCACCGCCAGCTCGGGCTGGGTCAGGCCCAGGCCCGCGGCGAGGCGCTCGCGCATCTGCTTCTCGCCGGGCAGGAACTCCAGCTCCCGGTCGAGCGCACCCTCCTTGCTCAGCTTGCGCATGTACCGGTGGTGGGCCTGGAGCAGGCTGGGAGCCTGCGCGACGGCGTTGGCCAGGGCGGTGTTCTGCGCGTAGTTGTTGCGCAGCACCAGCGCGGCGACCTCGTCGGTCATCTCGCCCAGCAGCCGGTTGCGCTGCTTGACGGTCATGTCGCCGTCGCCGATGAGCTGGTTGAGCAGGATCTTGATGTTCACTTCGTGGTCGGACGTGTCCACACCGGCGCTGTTGTCGATCGCGTCGGTATTGATCTTGCCGCCGTGACTGTCGGGACCGCCGAAGCGCGCGAACTCGATCCGGCCGAGTTGCGTCAGCCCCAGGTTGCCGCCCTCGCCGACGATCCGCGCCCGTACGTCGACGCCGTCCACCCGGATCGCGTCGTTCGCCCGGTCGCCGGCGTCGGCCTGCGCCTCCGCCGAGGACTTCACATACGTACCGATGCCGCCGTTCCACAACAGGTCGACCGGCGCCTGGAGGATCGCCTTCATCAGCTCGGCGGGCGTCATCTTCGCGGCGCCGTCGCCGATGCCGAGCGCCCGGCGCATCCTGGCGTTCACCGGGATCGCCTTCGCCTTGCGCGAGAACACCCCGCCGCCCTCGGAGAGTTTGGCGGTGTCGTAGTCCTCCCAGGAGGAGCGCGGCAGCTCGAAGAGCCGGCGGCGCTCGGCGTAGGAGACGGCCGGGTCCGGGTCGGGGTCGACGATGATGTGCCGGTGGTCGAAGGCGGCGATCAGCCGGGTGTGCTCGCTGAGCAGCATCCCGTTGCCGAAGACGTCACCCGACATGTCGCCGATGCCGACGGCGGTGAAGTCCTCCGTCTGGCAGTCCACGCCCAGCTCGCGGAAGTGCCGCTTGACCGACTCCCACGCGCCGCGGGCGGTGATGCCCATGCCCTTGTGGTCGTATCCGGCGGAGCCGCCGGAGGCGAACGCGTCGCCCAGCCAGAAGTCGTACGAGACGGCGACCTCGTTGGCGATGTCGGAGAAGGTCGCGGTGCCCTTGTCGGCGGCGACCACCAGGTACGTGTCGTCCTCGTCGTGCCGTACGACGTTCCTGGGGTGCACGACCTCGCCGCCGACGAGGTTGTCGGTGATGTCGAGCAGGCCGTAGATGAACGTCTTGTAGCAGGCGATGCCCTCGGCCAGCCAGGCGTCGCGGTCCGCCGACGGGTCCGGCAGCCGCTTGCCGACGAAGCCGCCCTTGGCGCCGGCGGGGACGATGACGGTGTTCTTCACCTCCTGCGCCTTGACCAGGCCCAGGATCTCGGTGCGGAAGTCCTCGCGCCGGTCGGACCAGCGCAGCCCGCCGCGCGCGACCTTGCCGAAGCGCAGGTGCACGCCCTCGACGCGCGGCGAGTACACCCAGATCTCGTACTCCGGGCGCGGCTCGGGCAGTCCGGGGATGGCCTGCGGGTCGAGCTTCAGCGACAGGTACGAGTGCCAGCTGCCGTCGCCGTCGTGCTGGAAGTAGTTGGTGCGCAGCGTGGCCTGGATGGCGGTGAGGAACGAGCGCAGGATGCGGTCCTCGTCCAGGGAGGCCACCTGGTCCAGCGCGCCGTTCAGCTCCTCCAGGATGCCGTCCGTCAGCTCGCGGCCGGCGTGCTGCCGCTCCGGCGCCATGCGCGCCTCGAAGAGGCTGACGAGCAGCCGGGTGGTGTGCACGTTGGTGCGGAGGGTGTCCTCCATGTACGCCGGGCTGAACTTCGAGCCGGCCTGGCGCAGATAGCGGGCGTACGCGCGCAGCACCATCGCCTGCCGCCACGTCAGCCCGGCGACGGGCACCAGCGCGTTGAGCCCGTCGTCCTCCGCCTCGCCGTTCCACACCGCGGCGAACGTCTCCTGGAAGCGCTCGCGCGCGTCCTCGCCGACCTCCAGGCCGCCGCCGTTCTGCGACGGCGGGAACTGCAGCCCGAAGTCGGAGACCCAGGAGTCCGTGCCGCCGCCGTTGCAGCGCAGCACGTACGGCCGCTCCTCGGTGACCTCGACGCCGAGGTTGTGCAGCACGGGCAGCACCCGGGTCAGCGAGAACGGCGCGCCTGCCCCGTACACCTTCAGCCGGCGCTCGTTGGGCGCGGCGCCCACCGGCTCGTACAGGCTGAGGGCGAACTTGTCGGCGCCGCTCCGCTCGCTGAGCTTCTCGAAGTGCTGGAGGTCGGAGACGGCGGCGCGGGGCGCGAAGTCCTCCTTGTAGCCCTCGGGGAAGGCGCCGGCGTAGCGGTGGGCCAGCTCGGCGGCGCGCTCCTCGCCGAACTCGGCGACCAGCGCCTCGGTGAAGCCGTCGTTCCAGGAGCGGGAGGCGTCGGCGAGGCGGTTCTCGATGCGGTGGACGTCGGTCTCGGTCAGCTCGCGCAGCCCGGTGCCGGGGTCGACGCGGACGACGAAGTGCAGCCGGGACAGGACCGACTCGGTGTTCCAGGCGGTGAAGTCGACGGCGGTGCCGCCCAGCTCCTCCTTGAGGATCTCGACGAGCCGCAGCCGCACGGACGTGGTGTAGCGGTCGCGCGGCAGGTAGACGAGCGCCGAATAGTAGCGCCCGTACTCCTCCTGCCGGAGGAAGAGCCGCAGCCGGCGGCGCTCCTGGAGGTACAGCACGCTGATGACGATGGACTGCAGCTCCGCGACGGGGATCTGGAACAGCTCGTCGCGCGGGTACGTCTCCAGGATCTGCAGCAGGTCGCGGCCGTCGTGGCTGTTGGGCGTGAAGCCGGCGCGGCTGAGGACCTCGGCGACCTTGCGGCGGACGACGGGCACGCGGCGCACCGACTCGGTGTACGCGGCGGAGGAGAACAGGCCGAGGAAGCGCCGCTCCCCGATGACGTTGCCCTCGGCGTCGAACTTCTTGACGCCGACGTAGTCGAGGTAGGCCGGGCGGTGCACGGTGGCGCGGCTGTTGGCCTTGGTGAGCACCAGCATGCGGTGCTCGCGGGCCTTGGCGCGGACGTCGGCGGGCAGCCGGTGGAAGGACTCGGAGGCGGGCTGCGGGCTGCCGTCGTCCTTGCCGTACGCGGCGTGCGACGGGTCGGCGCGCAGGATGCCCAGGCCGGTGCCGGGGACGGCGGTCAGCTCCTCGCCGTCGCTGTTGACCGTCAGCCGGTACTCGCGGTACCCGAGGAAGGTGAAGTGGTCGGCGGCGAGCCAGCGCAGCAGCTCCCGGGCCTCCTCCACCTCCTGCGTGGGCATGTCGTCCGGCAGCGGCTCCTCGTCGAGGTCGTCGGCGATGCGCAGGGCGGAGTCGCGCATCTTCTGCCAGTCCTCGACGGCCTCGCGGGCGTCGGACAGCACCCGCAGCAGGTCGGCGGTGATCTGCTTGAGGTCCTGGCGGTCGGACTCGCGGTCGATCTCGACGTGGATCCAGGACTCGATGACGGCGTCGTGCGGCAGGTCTTCGAGGCCGCGGGCGTACGGCGGCGAGGCGTTCGGGTCGCGGCCGGCGTCCAGTACTTCCAGCAGCCGGCCGGTGACGTCCCGGCGGACGACGATCTGCGGGTGGATCACGAGGTGGATGCCGCGGCCCTGGCGGGACAGCTCGTTGGTGACGGAATCCACCAAAAAGGGCATATCGTCAGTTACTACCTCAACCACGCTGTGACTGGACGTCCAGCCGTTCTCCTCGACCGTGGGCGTGTGCACGCGCACGTTGGCGGTGCCCTGCGGACGGTTCTGGGCCAGGCGGTAGTGCGAGAGCGCGGCGCCGAAGACGTCGACCGGGTCGCGGCCGAGCAGGTCCTCGGGCGCGGTATGCAGGTAGTAGCGCTGGAGGTACGCGTCGAGGGTTTCGGGGGCCAATCCCCCCTCACCCGTCCCGTCCGCCCGCGCCGCGCGCGCGAGCAGCTCGTTCTTGGCTTCAGCCAGCTTGATCTGCATGGTCCTCAGGCTCCTGTCGCGCGCCGTTGCGTGACGGTTCTTGTGGGCGGGGAGTCCTCCCCGGCCCTGCTGACGAGCGGGCACGGCACCGCGGCCCGGATGCCTCCGGGCCATGTGCGGCATCGTGCCGGAACGGGAAGCGCACCGGTCCGCTTCCGGCCATCATCGGGCGGCGGCACCGGTTTCGCCGATCAGCCGTCCCCCGGGCGGGGTCCCCGGCGCCGACCGACGCCGGGGCGAGCGCGGTGGGGGCCCCGCGGGCCCCACCTCCGTCGCCCCAATGAGATATCGGGCTGATCACGCCCACCAGGCTATCCCCTAGGGGGCAGGCGGCGTCCACGGCCGAATGTGTACAAACACAGCCCCGGTTCTTTGACGTTCTGCACAGCTTTTCCACCCTGCGGAGCGTCCTTCACCTGGACTAAAGCCTTCCGTATGACCCGGTTGGGGAAGGCGATCCGCAAGGTGGCGAACGTCACCTCGGGGGGTGTACGGGCCGGGGGCGCCGGACGGGCCTCCCGGCCACTCCCGCGCCGCCGGTTCGCCCCGGTGCTACGCCGCCAGTTCGTCCGCCGCCGCGACCGCCTCCGCCAGGCTGTCCACCACCGGGACGCCCGCCGCCTCCAGGCTCGCCCGGCTGTGCGAACCGCCGGTGTACAGCACGGCCCGTACGCCCGCGTGCCGTGCGGCCGTGGCGTCGTCCACCGCGTCGCCGATGACGACCGTACGGGACGGGTCTATGCCCTGCAGCGCGCCGAGGTGGCGCACCATGTGCGTCGCCTTGCCGCCGTCGGACGGGCCGGTGCGGCCGTCGATCCGGACGAAGTGGTCCGCGATGCCGTGCGAGTGCACCATCGGCAGCAGTTGCTCGTGCGGCGCGAGGGAGCACAGCGACTGCGTCTGCCCCGCCTCCCGCCGTTGCGCCAGCAGCTCCCTCGCGCCCTCGGCGAGGGCGGCCTCCTCGGCCCGCACCCAGTAGTGCCGGTGGAACGCCTCGTCCATGACCTCCCACTCCTCGGCGGTCGGCAGCCGGCCCATCAGCCGCTCGTAGAACCGCGGCACCGGGACGCAGTACAGCTCGCGATAGCGCTCCAGCGTGATCGGCGGCAGGCCCAGCTCGGTGAAGGAGGCGTTCGTCGCCTCGATCACCGCCTGGATGTCGTGGAAGAGCGTCCCGTTCCAGTCCCAGACGAGGTGTGTGCGCACCCCAGAAAGGTAACCGGCCGGTGTGACAACCGGCCCGGGATTTTCGTCAGCCGACGAGGTTCCCGATCTCCTGTACGCCGTACCAGAGCAGTTCGTGGTCCTCGGCGCCGTCGACGGTG
>NZ_JACBXC010000233.1 GCF_013870535.1 Streptomyces phytophilus
CACCGCGGCGACGGCCACCTCGCGGCGCTGCTCACCGCGGACCTGGACGCCGTCGAGTCGCTGGTGTCCTTCGCGGCGGTGGGCGCGGCGGCAGAGGAGACCTTCGCCAGCCGTGGCTGGAGCGACGCCGAGTGGACCGCGGCCCGCTCCCGGCTCGCCGCCCGCGGGCTGGTGACGGTGGATGGGGCGGCTGAGGGGGGTACGGGCGAGGGCGGTACGGCGGCGGGCGGTACGGCTGAGGGCGGTACTGCCACGGGCGGTACTGCCACGGACGCCGGCCGCGCGCTGCGCGCGGAGGTCGAGCGCCGTACGGACGAACTGGCGGCGGACCCGTGGCGCGCGATCGGCGCGGACGGCGCGGAGCGGCTGGCGGACCTGCTGGGCGGGCCGTGGGTGAAGGTGCTGGGGTCGGGGATGCTGCCGGGGGAGAACACGCTGGGCGTCGGCAAGGTGTGAGGGCGAGGGGTGTGGTGCGGTAGGCGCGGGGTGGGGGAGGGGTGTGGTGCGGGAAACGCGGGGCGTGGGAGGCGCGGGAGGGGCGGGATGCGTGAGGGGGAGCGCACCCCGGGCACGCCTTCCGCGCCCCCGCCACGGCCCCACGCCTCGTTACACTCCGCCGCATGGAGCCGATCCGCGTCACCAGCCTCGCCGAACGCCCCGAACTGTGCGCCCGGCTCTGGGACATGACGGATTCCTGGCCGGAGTTCATGACCCACGACCACGTCGCGAACGCGCTGCACGAGCGGATCGCCGAGGTCTTCCCCGAGTACGTCCACGTCGGTACCGACGACTCCGGCGCGGTGGTCGCCCGGGCGTTCTCCGTACCGTTCGTGCTGCGCGGCGCGGGACGTGACGGCACGCTCCCGGGGCGCGGGTGGGACCAGGTCCTGGTGTGGGCGTTCGACGACCGGCGGGACGGCGTCGAGCCGGACACCGTCAGCGCCATCGAGATCGCCGTCGACGCGGGGCGGCAGGGCCGCGGGCTGTCCGCCGTGATGCTCGGCGCGATGCGCTCCGCCGCCGCGGACCGCGGCTTCGCCGAGGTCGTCGCCCCCGTACGGCCCAGCGCCAAGCACCACGAGCCGCACACCCCGATGCGCGAGTACGCCACCCGCACCCGCGAGGACGGCCTCCCGCACGACCCCTGGCTCCGCGTCCATGTCCGCGCCGGCGCCACCCTGGCCGCCCCCGACCCGGTGGCCCCGGCGTCGATGGTCATCGGCGCCCCGCTCGCACAGTGGCGAACCTGGACGGGCCTCCCCTTCGACAAGGAGGGCTGGACGACCGTCCCGGGCGCCCTGACCCCGGTCCGCTGCGAACCGGACCACAACTGGGCGGTTTACGTGGAACCCAACGTCTGGGTCCGCCACCACCTGCGCTGACGAAGTCCCTCGGCGGGGTCGGCGGATCGCGCAGGTCCCCTCTGCCGGGTCCGGCTCCGCTACCGCTCCGGTGGTTGCACCGGCCGCCACGGCAGATCT
The DNA here is from genome assembly GCF_013870535.1 of Streptomyces phytophilus. GTDB lineage: Bacteria > Actinomycetota > Actinomycetes > Streptomycetales > Streptomycetaceae > Streptomyces > Streptomyces phytophilus. The sequence goes on from NZ_JACBXC010000233.1 coordinate 1,482, forward strand.
GCCCGGCCCCGCCTCCGGTCAGCGGCCTGTCGCGCCGTCGATCTGTTCGCGGAGGATGTCCGCGTGGCCCGCGTGGCGGCCCGTTTCCTCGATCATGTGCGTCAGCGCCCACCGCACGCTCGGCCCCTTGCCGCCCCGGCACGGTACCTGCGCACCCAGGTCCGCGCAGCCGTCGAGGACCTGGTTCGCGCCCTCGACCGCCTCGCGGTAGCCCGCGACGACCTCCGCCACGCTCGCCTCCGCCGGGGCTTCGAACGTCCCGGGCCAGTCGGTGACGCGTTCGCCGAGGAACGTCGCGCGTTCGACGTGGGTGAGGTGGTGCAGCAGGCCCAGCAGGTTCGTACCCGACGGGACTCCGGCCGTGCGCACCTGCGGCTCCGGGGCGTCCTCGACCTTCGCGGCGATCGACGTACGGAGGTAGTCGAGGAAGCCCCGCAGGGTCTCGGCCTCCGTGCCTCCGGTGCGGGGCGGTGGGGTGTCCCTGCGGCGGGATGGTGCGCTGGCCATGGGCTGCCTTTCGACGGGTGGTGCTGGGATGGTGCTGACGTTGCGCTGTGGTGGTGCTGCGGTGGTGCTGCGGTGGTGCTGCGGTCGTGCTGTGGTGGGCGGTTTCGACGGGCGTTTCGACGCGCGGTCTCCGTACGCCGCCAGTGTTTGCACACCGCACCCCCTCCCGCGAGGAACCTTGCCGTTCCGGCAACGGATCCCCCGCCACCGCCCCGCCTCTCCGTGCGAGCTTCCGCGCGACGCCGGCCCGCGGTCGAGGACCGCCCTGCGCACCTCCGCCGGGCTGCGGGACTCGGGTTCGGGACGCTGGAGTTCGAGACGGGGCGGGGTGCAGTCGGGCGGAGCAGGTCAGAGACGTGCGGTCCCGGGCGTTCGCGGGTCACCTGATACGTACCGGCCCCGCCGCCCGCCGTCCCGGCGCCGACTCCCCGCGCAGGTCCAGCTCCACGCGGACCGTCTTGCCGACCGGCACCCGGTCCAGCACCGCCCACCGGTCGGCCAACTCGTCGACGAGCAGCAGCCCGCGCCCGGATTCCCCCTCCGGTACGGGCAGCGCGCCCACCTGATCCGGCCCCGGCGGACGCCGCTGCCCGCGGGCGTCGGACACCTCGATCCGGATGGCGCCCCCGAGGAGGGACAGCCGCAGCTCGAAGTCCCGCCCGGGTACGCGCCCGTGGGTCACCGCGTTCGCCGCCAGCTCGGCGACGATGGCGGCGGCGTCGCAGACGGTGGCGGTCTGCGGTACATCCCAGGAGTGGAGCTGCATGATCGTCAGGTGCCGGGCCAGCCGGGCACCGAGTGGGGTGGAGCTGAAGCGCTGGCTGAACACACGTACGGTGACGGGCGGGGGGAGTGGGTGTGGCGTGGAGGGTGCGGTCATGCCCCCGAATCTGGCCTGGGGGAGGGCTGTTGACCAGCTCGTACGCGGATACGTGCGGGGCTGTACACGTATAAAGGCTGGACGGTACGGGTAACGGACCGTAACTCCCGCGCTGTCCTGCGCTCCCGCGCCGTCGTACGCTCCCGCACCGTTCTACGCTCCCGGGCCCTCTCTGCCCTCTCTGCCCTCTCTGCCCTCTCTGCCCTCTCTGCCCTCACTCCCGCCCTAGGGTATGCGCCTGGTCTGACAGCGCCGGGGTTTCGGCGGGTGCGGCGGGGTCTGGTCCGTTCGGTGGGGCGGGTTCGGGGGGTCTGTGTCGGGGTGGGGCGGTGTCGCGTGGGCTCCCCCCGGGCCACCCTGCTTTTCAGTGTGGGCCTGCGTCCGGTGTCAAGGGCGTTCCCTCCGCTTCGCTGCGGGAACGTCGCTGCGCGATGGGGCTTCGCCCCACCCTTGACACCGGACTCCGGCCCGAAACAGACCCGCAGCTAAGGGTGGCCCAGGGGGAGCGGCACCCCTTGAAGCCCATACGCCCCGACCCCCCGGACGACGGGGGCCGGCCGGTCGGCACCGGGCCTGCCCCGTACGCAGACGGTCCCCGTTCCGGTGCCCGAACGGTGCCGGGGCCCTGTCCGGTTACCGGTGCCCCGGGCCCGAGTTGGGGCTTTCGGGGCCGGGTGGGTGGCGCTGGGTGGGCGAAAGTCGGGCCGCGTGGGTGGTTTGCCCGGGTTTCTGGGCGGTGTTGCGGTGAGTTTGTGCCGGTGGCGCGCATTCCGGCGGGCTTGAGAGTGGGTGTGTACGTGTCCAACTGTACGGAGTGACGGGATGGACAGTAGTGGTTACCGTGCGTAAGCATCTCTGTGCGGGGTGTTCAAGGCGGGCCAGGTGAGTGGGAGGTGGCCGCTGATGGCCGGGGATGTGAGCGGGACGGGTGGTTCCGGGAGTGAGCCGGAGCCTTCGGACAGCATGAGGACCTTCGGCGCGATGGTCCAAGCGCTGCGGGAGCATGCGGGGTTGAGCCGGGAGCAGCTTGGAGAGCATGTGCGGTATTCGAAGCACATGGTCGCGTCGATCGAGGTCGGGCGGCGGTTGCCGCCGCAGGGGTTCGTGGAGCGCGCGGAGCCGGTCCTCGGCAACACGGGTGCGCTGCGGCGGTCGGTGCCGCATGTGGTGCGCAGGCCCGGGTTGGCCCGGTGGTTCCGGGAGTGGGCGCGGTTGGAGACGGAGGCGATCAGCCTCTATACGTACGAGTGTCGGCTGATCCCGGGGCTGTTGCAGACGGAGGCGTACGCACGGACGTTGTTCGGAAACCGGCTGCCGCCGTTGTCGGACGAGGAGATCGATGCCCAGTGGGAGGTGCGAGCGGAGCGGCAGCGACTGCTGTGGGAGCGGGTCAACACAGCGTTCAGTTTCATTCTGGAGGAGCACCTGCTTCTGCGGCGGGTGGGTGGGGTAGAGGTCACGCGTGGGTTGATCGGCCAGATTCTGGATGTCGCCGGGCTCCGTAACGTCGAGATCCAGGTCATGCCTCTGGTGAAGGAGGCGCACGCCGGGCTGAACGGGCCGATGCAACTGCTGGAGACCCCGGAGAACCAGTGGTTCGCGTACAACGAGGGCCACGAAAGTGGCCTGCTCATCTCTGACCCGAAAGTGGTCAGTGTGCTCCAGCGGCGGTATGCCAGGATGTGCGCGCAGGCTCTCACCCCCGAGGATTCCGTGAGCCTGTTGCAGCGGATTCGAGGAGCGCTATGAACCCCTCTGACCTGGCCTGGTTCAAGTCCAGCTACAGCAGCAGTCCTTCCGGCGACTGCATTGAAGTCGCCGTCTCCTGGCGCAAGTCCAGCTACAGCAGCGGCGACTCCGGTGACTGTGTCGAGGTTGCTGCCTGTCCCTCCGTCGTCCATGTCCGTGACTCCAAGGACAAGACCGGGCCCCAGCTCGCCTTCACCCCCGGCGCCTGGGCCGACTTCGTCGCCTTCGCCCGGCGGCTCTGACCCCCTGCGGCGTACTGCGCGGTGTGTGCGGGAAGTTGCCCTGCAACTGAGACCGCGTGCCGTACGTCTCAGCAACGGGGGAATCATGCTTCACATCGAGTTCACTTCTGCCGATCTGAACCGGCTGCGGGCGGCCGGGGACGTCAGTCCCATGTGGGAAGTCGTCCTCAGCTTGCAGGCGTTGCAGACCGCGCACGCCGCGCTCGCGCTCGACCCCTGGCGGCGGCGGGTGCGGGGCGAGGTGGCCGATGCCGGGCTGGGGGAGATCGTCGGGTCGTTGCAGCGGGTTTGTCCCGAGGCCGCGTACTTTCCGGACTTTCTCACGCCCAGCGCCGGGGGCGGGCGGACGCTGGACGCCGAGTTGGAGCAGGTGCTGCGGACGCCGAAGGCCCGGCTGCGTAAGGAGATCGGGCTGCTCTGCGCCGATGGGCGGCCGCCGCGGGGGGCCCGGCGGTTGGCCGACGGGGATCCCGGGGCGCTGCGGCGGCTGGGGAATGCGGTGCGGCGGTACTACGCGGTGGCCGTGGCGCCGTACCGGGAGGCGATCCGGTCCGCTGCCGCCGCCGATCGGCCCGTGCGTGCCGAGGCCGCGTTGCGGGAGGGTGCGGAGGGGCTGCTCGCCAGTTACGCGCCCGAGGTGACCTGGAGCGGGGACCGGCTGGAGTGTGCGTACCCGGTGAGCCGGGGGTTCTCGCTCGACGGGCGGCCGCTGACGCTGATCCCGTCGTTCTTCTGCACCCGCAGGCCCGTCGCGCTCGCCGACCCCGAACTGCCCCCCGTGCTCGTCCATCCGCTCACCCCCGCGCCCGGCTGGCTGCCGGGCCCCGATCCCGCTTCGCGCGCCGGCGACTCCCTCGTCCGGCTCATCGGCCTCACCCGTGCCCGCGTCCTGGAGCTGCTCGACCGGCCGATGTCGACCGGGCGGATCGCCGACGCCCTGTACGTCGCGCCCGCCAGCGCCAGCCGGCACGCGGCTGTCCTGCGCGAGGCCGGGCTCGTGCGGTCCGAGCGGCGCGGGCACTGCGTGCTGCACCGGCGTACGGACCTGGGGGAGGCCCTGCTCAACGGGGGGTGACGTCGGCTGCCGCCCCGTTCAGTACCGAGTCCAGCAGGCCGGGGAACCGCTCCTCCAGGTCGTCCCGGCGCAGCCGGACCAGCCGTGTCCGGCCCTGCACCGTCGTCCAGGTCACGCCCGCTTCGCGCAGCACGCGGTAGTGGTGCGACATGGTCGTCTGGTGGACGTCGAGGTCGCCGCCGATGGCGTTGCAGCTCTCCTCGCCCGTCGCGGCCAGCCGCAGGACGACCTCCAGCCGCACCGGGTCGGCGAGCGCGCGCAGCACGTCCACCATCCGGATCGACCCGGCCGCGGGCTGGGACACCTCGCGCATCGTTCTCCCCTCGGGCGTCTGCCCGCAGCCTACCCATTCATTGATACATGGACAACCATCCATGTATTGCCTACAGTGCCGTTCCGTGACCAGACAGCTCCTCCCCCTCGCCCTCGCGACCTTCGCCGTCGGCACCGACAGCTACGTCATCGCCGGACTCCTCCCCGCCATCGCCGCCGACCTCGGGGTCTCCACGGCCGCGGCCGGCCAGCTCGTCACGGTCTTCGCCCTGACGATGGCCGTCTCCGCCCCGGTCGTCGGCGGGCTCACCGGCGGCCTCGACCGGCGGACGACGCTGCTGATCGCCCTCGGCGTCTTCGTCGTCGGCAACGCCGCCACCGCCCTGGCCACCGGCTACGGGACCGCCATGGCCGCCCGCGTCGTCACCGCCGTGGGCGCCGGTGTCATCAACTCCGCCGCCTCCAGCACCGCC
>NZ_JACBXC010000234.1 GCF_013870535.1 Streptomyces phytophilus
CGCACCCTCGGCTCCGCCGGGCTCGCCGCCGCCCTGCTCGCCGGGTTCGTGCTCCGCCAGGCCAGGGCCGCCGCGCCGCTGCTGCCGCTGCGCGTCTTCCGCTCGCGCACCGTCGCCGGCGCCAACGCCGTCCAACTGCTCGTCATCTCCGGGATGTTCGCCTTCCAGATCGTCGTCGCGCTCTACATGCAGCAGGTGCTGGGCTACGGGGCCGCCGAGACCGGCCTCGCGATGCTGCCCGCCGCGGCCATGATCGGCGTCACCTCGCTGCTCGTCTCCGCCCGGCTGGTGGCGCGGTTCGGCGAGCGCTCGGTGCTGCTGGCCGGGCTGGTGCTCCTCGCGCTGGGCCTGGCGCTGCTGGTCCGCATCCCGCGGGATCCGGCCGAGGTCAGCTACGCGGCCCACCTGCTGCCGACGATGCTGCTGATCAGCGGCGGCGGGCTGGTGCTGCCGGCGATGACCGCGCTGGGCATGTCCGCCGCCCGTGCCGACGACGCCGGGGTGGTGTCGGGGCTGTTCAACACCGGGCAGCAGATGGGCGGCGCGCTGGGCGTCGCGGTGCTGACCACGCTGGCGGCCGGGCGTACAGAGTCGCTCGCCGCGGCCGGCGACGGCCGGGACGCGGCGCTGACGGGCGGCTTCCAGCTGGCGTTCGGCATCGGGGCGGCGCTGGTCGCCGCGGCGGCGGTGCTGACGCTGGTGGTGCTGCGGCCCCGTACGGCCGGCGGGCCGCAAGGGCCGGACGGCGGCGCGGCGGCGGGCGCCGGTGCGCAGGACGCCGGTACGCAGGACGCCGGTGCCGCGGGCGCCGGGGCGGCTCCCGGCGCCTCCGCGGCGAGGGCCGCTACTCCTGCGGCACCACCCCGGCCCGCAGCAGACCGTAGGCGTACGCGTCGTCCAGTGCCTGCCACGACGCCGCGATGACGTTGTCCGCGACGCCGACGGTGTCCCACTCGCCCCGGCCGTCGCTGGTGGTGATGAGCACGCGCGTGGTCGACTCCGTGCCGTGGGTCCCCTCCAGGATCCGCACCTTGTAGTCGATCAGCTCGAAGTCGGCGAGCTGCGGGTAGAGCCGCTCCAGCGCCACCCGCAGGGCCCGGTCCAGTGCGTGGACCGGGCCTTTGCCCTCCGCCGTGACGACGGTCCGCTCGCCCTTCGCCCACAGCTTGACCGTGGCCTCGTTGGCGTGGGTGCCGTCCGGCCGGTCCTCGACGATGGCCCGCCAGGACTCGGTGCGGAAGTAGCGCCGCGCACGGCCGGACTCGCGCAGCTGCAACTCCTCGCGGAGCAGCAGCTCGAAGGAGGCGTCGGCGGCCTCGTAGGTCAGCCCGCGCAGCTCGTTCTCCTTGACCCGCTCCACCACCCGGCTCAGCAGCTCGCGGTCGTCGCCGAGGTCGAGGCCGAGGTCCTTGCCCTTCAGCTCGATGGACGCCCGGCCGGCCATGTCGGAGACCAGCATGCGCAGCCGGTTGCCGACCAGGTCGGGGTCGATGTGCTGGTAGAGGTCGGGGTCGACCTTGATGGCGGAGGCGTGCAGGCCGGCCTTGTGGGCGAAGGCCGAGACGCCCACGTACGGCTGGTGGGTGGCGGGCGCGATGTTGACGACCTCGGCGACGGCGTGCGAGATCCGGGTCATCTCCGCGAGCTTGCCCGCGGGCAGCACCCGCATGTCGTACTTCAGCTCCAGCGCGGCCACGACGGGGAAGAGGTTCGCGTTGCCGACGCGCTCGCCGTAGCCGTTGGCGGTGCACTGCACGTGCGTGGCGCCGCCGTCGACGGCGGCCAGGGTGTTGGCCACGGCGCAGCCGGAGTCGTCCTGGGCGTGCATGCCGAGGCGCGCCCCGGTGGCGGCCAGCACCTCGGCGACGGTCTCGCGCACCTGGCCGGGGAGCATGCCGCCGTTGGTGTCGCAGAGCACGACGACGTCGGCGCCGGCCTCGTGCGCGGCGGCGACGACCTGCTTGGCGTACGCGGCGTTGGCGCGGTGGCCGTCGAAGAAGTGCTCGCAGTCGACGAAGACCCGGCGGCCGTGCTCGCGCAGGAACGCGACCGTGTCGCGGACCATCGCCAGGTTCTCCGCGAGCGTGGTGCGCAGCGCCAGCTCCACGTGCCGGTCGTGCGACTTGGCGACCAGCGTGACGACGGGTGCCTTGGACTCCAGCAACGCGAGCACCTGCGGGTCGTCCTCGACCCGTACGCCCGCCCTGCGGGTGGATCCGAAGGCGACGAGCTGCGCGTGCCGCAGGTCGACCTCGTCGCGGACGCGGCGGAAGAACTCCGTGTCCCGGGGGACCGCGCCGGGCCAGCCGCCCTCGATGAAGCCCACGCCGAAGTCGTCGAGGTGCCGGGCGATGGCCAGCTTGTCCGCGACGGTCAGGCTGATGCCCTCGCGCTGCGCGCCGTCGCGCAGCGTGGTGTCGAAGACGTGGAAGGCGTCGTCGGGAGTCCCTGGGGCTGCCGGCTCTGTGCTCATCGAAGTGCTCCTGTCGGGATGGTGTGCTCTCCGGTCCCGGAAATGGAAAAGACCCCTCGCGGGTCGCGAGAGGTCTGCGCGCGGGTCTGGGACGCGGTGAGCCAGCACCGCATGCGGATCGCGGTACGGGTCAGCGCGGACCGGCGCGCCTGTTGCCAATAATCATGACGGCAAACGAGGTCACGTCGCGCAGTCTGGCACACACCTCGCCCGACCTGGAGTCCCGTCTCACGATACGGGCAGCGTGCCCACAATCCGTACGGCGAGGTCAGGGCGCAATGCGGTCTTGTGTGGATGACATGCGCGTGCCAATTTGGTCCCCGACCAGTCGGTACGGCACCTCCCACACACCCCCACATGGTTCACACAAAGGAGAGCCACCGCATGAGACCCCAGATGTCCGCGCGTCCGGTCGGCACCCTCGCCGCCCTTCTCCTCCTCGGTACCGCCGCACTCGGCTCCACGGCCGCCGCGGCACCCCCGCCGGCCGACCGCCCCGACCAGGGGGTGCAGGCCGACGCGGCGACGATCGCGCTCAGCGCCGACGTCACGCGCGCCCTCGGCGCCGACAGCGCCGGCACGTACCTGGACGCCGACACCGGCGAGCTGGTCGTGACGGTCACCGACAAGGCCGCCGCCGCGGAGGCCCGCGCCACCGGCGCCCGCGCCGAACTGGTCGAGCACAGCGCCGCGGACCTGCGCTCCGCGATGGGCGCCTTCGAGAGCCGCGCGAAGATCACCGGCACCTCCTGGGGTGTCGATCCGGCCACCAACCAGATAGCCGTGCAGGCCGACTCCACCGTGTCCGCCGCCGAGTACGCGACGCTGAAGCGCGTCGCGAAGAGCCTCGACGGCGCGGCCCGGGTGGAGCGGACAGCCGGGACGCTCCGGCAGGAGGTCCTGGGCGGCGACGCCATCTACGGCGGCGGCTACCGCTGCTCCGCGGCGTTCAACGTGACCAAGAACAACGCCCGCTACTTCGTCACCGCGGGCCACTGCACCAACGCGGGCGCCTCCTGGTCGGCCACCAGCGGCGGCGCTGCCATCGGCACCCGCGAGGGCACCAGCTTCCCGACCAACGACTACGGCATCGTCCGCTACACCGACGGCTCCTCCCCCGCGGGCACCGTGAACCTCTACAACGGCAGCACCCGGGACATCACCGGCGCCGCCAACGCCGTCGTCGGCCAGGCCATCCAGAAGAGCGGCTCCACCACCCAGGTCACCAGCGGCACCGTGACCGCGGTGAACGTGACCGTGAACTACAGCGAGGGCCCGGTCTACAACATGGTCCGCACCACCGCCTGCTCCGCGGGCGGCGACAGCGGCGGCGCCCACTTCTCGGGCGGCGTCGCGTACGGCATCCACTCCGGCAGCTCGGGCTGCACCGGCACCAACGGCTCCGCCATCCACCAGCCGGTCACCGAGGCGCTCAGCGCGTACGGCGTGAGCGTCTACTGACGCACCGGCAGCAGCACGACGGCACGCAGGGGGCCGCCGCCGGATCCCGGCGGCGGCCCCCGACGTCCGTGCGTCAGGCCCGTCCGTGCGTCAGCCCAGCTCGTGCATCCAGCCGTGCGGGTCCGGGGCCTGCCCCGTCTGCACGTCGACCAGCGCCTTGCGCAGCCGCGCCGTGATCGGCCCCATCGACCCGTCGGCCACCGTCCACTCCGCCGTGCTCGACTTCGCGTGCCCCACCGGCGTGATGACCGCGGCCGTGCCGCAGGCGAAGGTCTCCGAAATGGTGCCGTCCGCGCAGCCGGCCTGCCACTCCTCCTTGGAGATCCGCACCTCGCCGGTCCGGTGGCCGAGGTCGGCGGCGATGGTCAGCAGCGAGTCGCGGGTGATGCCGGGCAGCAGCGTGCCGGTCAGCTCGGGCGTGACCACCTCCGCGTCCGGGCCCTCGCCCCGCACGAAGTACAGGTTCATCCCGCCCATCTCCTCGATCCACCGGCGCTCCACCGCGTCCAGCCACACCACCTGGTCGCAGCCCTGCTGCACGGCCTGGAGCGTGGCGGCCATCGCGCCCGCGTAGTTGCCCGCGCACTTGGCCTCGCCGGTGCCGCCCGGCGCGGCGCGCACGTACTCCTCGGTGAGCCACACCGACACCGGCTTGATGCCGCCGTGGAAGTACGCGCCCGCGGGCGAGGCCAGCACCATGAACAGGTACTCGTGCGCCGGCGAGTTCACGCCGAGGCCGACCTCCGTGGCGAACATGAAGGGGCGCAGGTAGAGCGACTCCTCGCCGGTGCCCGGCACCCACGCCTTGTCCTGGCGCACCAGCACGTCGATGGCTTCCACGAAGGTCTCGACGGGCAGCTCCGGCATCGCCAGCCGGCGTGCGGAGAGCTGGAAGCGGCGCGCGTTGGCGTCGGGCCGGAAGGTGCGCACGCTGCCGTCGGGCTGCCGGTACGCCTTCAGCCCCTCGAAGATGGACTGCCCGTAGTGCAGCGCCATCGTCGCCGGGTCGAGGGTCAGCGGCGCGTACGGCTGGAGCTGGGCGTCGTGCCAGCCGCGGCCTTCGGTCCACTTGATCGTGACCATGTGGTCGGTGAAGTGCTTGCCGAAGCCGGGGTTGGTGAGGATCGCCTCGCGCTCCGCGTCGGACAGCGGGTGCGCGGACGGCTTGAGCTCGATCGTGGTCATGAGATTCGTGTCCTTCACCGTTCGGTGTGTGGCGGACCGCGTCCCGTACCGAGGTCCTCGTACCCGAAGGTACTAGGACGTCCGAGCATTACCCCGTGCCGCGGCCCCCTGTCGATTATGACGGGGGCGCGGGCAGCGGCAAGCGTGGCGGTGGTACGCGGCCCGAAGGGTCATCGTCGCACCGACCCCGCCCGGAGGGCAGGGTCGTCGGCCGTACGGAGAAACCTGACCGGCCGGGCCGGCCGCGGCGAGCGTGTGTGGTCCCGGCGGTCAGCCGGATACTCGGGCGGCGAGCGCGTCGCCGATCTCGTCCGTGCTCCGCCCGCGCGCGGCGCCCCGCTCGGCGAGGTCGGCCTCGACGGCCTCCTCGACGCGGGTGGCCTGCGCGGCGTAGCCGAGGTGGCGCAGCAGCAGGGCGACCGACAGGACCGTGGCCGTCGGGTCGGCCTTGCCGGTGCCGGCGATGTCCGGCGCGGAGCCGTGGACCGGCTCGAACATCGACGGGAAGGCGCCGGTCGGGTTGATGTTCCCGGAGGCGGCGAGGCCGATGCCGCCGCTGATGGCGGCGGCGAGGTCGGTGAGGATGTCGCCGAAGAGGTTGTCGGTGACGATCACGTCGAACCGCTCGGGCTGAGTGGTGAGGAAGATCGTGGCGGCGTCGACGTGCAGGTAGTCCGTGGCGACGTCCGGGTACTCGGCGGCGACCCCGTCGAAGGTGTTCTTCCAGAGGTGGCCGGCGAAGACGAGCACGTTGTTCTTGTGTACGAGCGTCAGCTTCTTCCGCGGGCGGGCCCGGGCGCGCTCGAAGGCGTCCCGGACCACGCGCTCCACGCCGTACGCGGTGTTGACGCTGACCTCGGTGGCGACCTCGGCGGGGGTGCCCGTGCGCAGGCTGCCGCCGTTGCCGGTGTACGGGCCCTCGGTGCCCTCGCGGACGACGACGAAGTCGATGCCGGGGCTGCCGGCCAGCGGCGTCTCGGTGCCCGGGAAGAGCTTCGACGGGCGCAGGTTCACGTAGTGGTCGAAGGCGAAGCGCAGCTTCAGCAGCAGCCCGCGCTCCAGCACGCCGGACGGCACCGAGGGGTCGCCGATGGCGCCGAGCAGGATCGCGTCGTAGCCCGCGAGGGCCGTCAGCTCCGCGTCGGGCAGGGTCTCGCCGGTGGCGTGCCAGCGGCGGGCGCCCAGGTCGAAGCTCTCGGTCTCCAGCTTCACGTCCTGCGGCAGGACGGCGGAGAGCACTTTCAGGCCCTGGGCCACGACCTCGGGGCCGATGCCGTCGCCGGGAATGGACGCGAGACGAATGCTGCGAGACATGCGGGGGAGCCTACGCGCTACGTCTTGCGGGATGACACCGCCGTCCGGGATGTGGACATACCGGAGCCGTTCACCACGCCGACGGCCGCGGTTCTCCGGTACGCCGGGCCGAAGGGGGAATGCTCGGGCATATGGACACCCCCGGCTTCGGCATCCCCCCGCGGCTCGCCCGCGGCATGAGCATGGCCGAGCAGCACGAGTACCTGCGCCGCGCACTCTCCCGCCGCC
>NZ_JACBXC010000235.1 GCF_013870535.1 Streptomyces phytophilus
AGTGTCAGCCCCAGCTCCTCCGCCACCTCCCGGATGCCGCCGCGCGCCGGCGCCTCGCCGGCCTCGACGACGCCGCCGGGGAACTCCCAGCCCGGCTTGTACGTGGGGTCGACGAGGAGCACCCGGTCGTCCTCGTCGAAGAGCAGCACGCCGGCGGCGAGCGTCTCGCCGGTGGGCTCGGAGTTCTGCACGATGTCGCAGAATCCGGCCCCGGCACGCAGGCGGGACGCGATCTCCTCGGCGGCCTCGCGGGCGCTCCGACCTGCGGCGTCGACGAGGTGAGCGTCGCCGCTGAGCCAGTGCGGGAAGGAGTCGGCGTGCAGGATCGTTTCGTCAAACGCGACCAGCAAATGCCGCACTTCGAGGCCGCGCGAGGCCAGCCGGCCGAAGATCTCGTCGCGGTGCTCCTGGCGCCACAGCGCCGCCGGCACCACCAGCGGACCGTCCGCCTCCGCGAGCAGCGCCGCCGCCGTCTCCACCACCAGCCGGCGCCACGACGGCAGCTCCTGCTCGTCGCCGACCTCGTCCAGGCGCTTCTGCGGCAGGAGTTCGCGCAGCTGTCCGCCCGTCAGCTCCGGGTCGTAGAGAATGCTCCCCGGTGTCAGCTCCACCAGTTCATGCGCGACGCGGCGCAGACCCGTATCCCATGCGCCGTTCAACCAGACGATCACATGTTCCCCCTCTCAGCAGCCCCCAGAGAGTTGCCCGCTACCCGCTCCCGGGGAAACTCCGTGCGAAGAGTTTGGCCGCAGGGCTACGTCACACCGCCGTAACCCGGCGCAATGACGCCGGGTCGCGGACGAAGCCGGGCCGCAGCCGTGCCCGTACGCCGGCGCGCCCGGTCCAACCGGGCCGTACGGGGTCCGGCAGGGGCCCGTTCGGCCCTCCACCGCCCGCCGCCGGCCGGGCAGGATGACGCCCACCGCCCGCTTCGTGCGGGCCGGGTTCGGCGGCCCGGTCCGGAGGTCAGAAGGGCTGACCGACGGCTCCCCCCGGGCCGCCGACGCCTTCCTCCGGCGGCCCGCCTCCCCCGTCCTGCCCGCCTCACCCCTTCGTGGAGCCGAGCGTCAGCCCGGCGATGAAGTGGCGCTGCAGCAGCAGGAAGACGATGATCGTCGGCAGCGCGACCAGCACGGACCCCGCGGCGAGCAGGTTGTAGTCGGTGAAGAACTGCCCGCGCAGGTTGTTGAGCGCCGAGGTGATCGGGAGCTTGTCGCCGTCGGAGATGAAGACCAGCGCCCACAGGAAGTCGTTGTACATCCAGGTGAACTGCAGCGTCCCCAGCGCGGCCAGCGCCGGGCGGCACAGCGGCAGGGTGATCCGCCAGTACTGGGTCCACACCCCGGCGCCGTCGACGACCGCGGCCTCCAGGATCTCGGTGGGCAGCGCGCGCATGAAGTTGGCGAGCACGAAGATGCAGAACCCGAGCTGGAAACCGACGTTGACGGAGATGACGGCCCAGTACGAGTCGTACATCGTCATCGACTCGGACATCCAGTACGGCAGCTCGATGCGGTTGAACATCACGTACAGCGGGGTGACGATGACCTGCTGCGGCAGCAGGTTGCCCGCGGTGAAGAGGATGAGCAGGAAGAACCCGCCGCGGATGCGCAGCCGGGCCAGCACGAAGGCCGCGAACGAGGCCAGGAACAGCACGATCAGCACGCCGGGCACGGCGATGATGAGCGAGTTGACGAAGTACTTGCTCATCTCCGAGTCGGAGAACGCCTGCCGGTAGTAGTCGAAGGACAGCTTGCGGGGGAAGGAGAAGTAGCCGTGCTCGGCGGTCTCCTCGTACGGGCGCAGCGAGGCGTACACGGCGAGCAGCAGCGGCGCCAGGAAGGCCAGCGAGACCCCGCCGAGGAAGATGTGCACGCCGAACCGGCCGCGGCGCGGCCGCTTCCCGGCCGCCGGGTCCGGCTGCCCGGACGTGGCCGCGGCGGGGCGCGGCGCGGTCGCGGTGGGTACGTCGGCGGTCATCGGTGCTCCTCCCCGCGCATCTCCTGCACCAGGTACGTCACGATGAACCCCAGGGAGACGGTGAGCAGCACCACGGCGATGGCGGAGCCGAAGCCGATGCGGCTGGCCTCGCCGATGATGTTGTCGGTGACGAGCACGGAGAGCAGCTCCAGGCCGTTTCTGCCCTTGTTGATGGCGTAGACGATGTCGAAGGCGCGTAGCGCCTCGATGACGGTGATGACGAGGACGACGACGTTGACCGGGCGCATCGTGGGGAAGACCACGCGCAGGAAGGTCTGCCGCTCGTTCGCGCCGTCGATGGCGGCGGCCTCCTTCAGCTCGGGCGCCACGGCCTTGAGCCCGGCCAGGTAGAGGATCATCACGTAGCCGGTGTGCCGCCAGCCGGCGGCCAGCAGCACCATCCAGATGTTGAGGTCGCGGTCGCCGAGCCAGTCGGTGGGGTTGTTCTCGTTGCCGAGGATGGCGTTCAGCGCGCCCTGGTCGCGGGAGAAGACCAGTTGGGCGATGAAGCCGACGACGGCGAGGGAGAGCACCACCGGCAGGTAGATCGTGGACTGGTAGAAGCGCGAGAAGCGCACGCCGCGGTCGATGACGACCGCGAGCAGCAGCCCGAAGGGGGTGGCCACCAGGCCCAGGAACGCGATCCACAGCAGGTTGTTGCGCACCGCGGGCCAGAACGGCGGGTAGTCGCCGCCGGCGAGCGTGTCGTAGTTGTCGCCGCCGACCCAGTTCAGGTCGGACAGCCCGTCCCAGGAGGAGAAGGACAGGGTGATGGAGGCGACGGTCGGCCCCCAGATGATGAACAGGTCCAGCAGGATGGTGAAGCCCAGCAGCACGCCGATGACGGCGAGGTCGCGGCGGGTGAACCGCCGCGGACCCCGCCGTCGGGTGCGCCGCGCGTGGGTGACGAGCGGCACGGCGGGCTACTCCTGGCTCTCGGTGAAGATGGTCTTCTTCTGGCTCTCGATGCCGTTGAGCAGGCCGTCGATGTCGTCGGGGTCGTCGATGAAGTCCTGGAGGGCCTTGATCATGACCGTCGAGGCGAAGTCGGGGCGGGTGTCCCGGTCGAGGAACTGGGATATCTGCTTGGCGTTCGAGACCATCTCCGCCGCCTTCTTCTGCAGCGTCGAGTAGGCCGAGGTGTCGGCGCCGGAGTGCACGGCGACGTTGTTGGGGTCGGACTTCAGGTACGCGTCCTCGGCGGCCGGTGTGGCGAGGAACTTCAGCAGTTCCCGCGCGCCGTCCTCGTTCTTGACCTTGGACGACATCAGGAAGCCGTCGATGGGCGCCTCGACCGCGTCCTGCCCGTGCTCGGGGGATATCTCGGGGAACGGGAAGAAGTCGAGGTCCTCGCGGTCGGCCTCGGGGAACTGCTGGCCGGGGTGCGGCAGGCCGAGCACGGCCATGCCGGTCTTCTTCTGCGCCAGCGACTGCGCGGCCTCCTGCCAGGTGCGGCCGTTGGCGCCCTTGTCGTGGTACGGCATGAGGCCGCGCCACAGGTCGAAGACCTCGCGTACCCGGGGGTCGGTCCAGGACTCCTCGCCGGCCATCAGCGACTTGTGGAACTCGTACCCGTTGGCGCGCATGTCGAGGTAGTCGAACGTGCCCATGGCCGGCCAGCCGTCCTTGTCGCCGAAGGCGAACGGGACGAGGCCGTCCTTCTGCATCTGCTTGGCCAGGGCGGTGTACTGGTCGAACGTCGCCGGTATCTCGTAGCCGCCCTGCTCGAAGACGCTCTTCCGGTAGAAGACCGCCCACGGGTAGTAGTAGTACGGCACGAAGTACTGCTTGCCGTCGGCGCCGGTGGACTGGTCCTTCAGCGCGCCGGAGAACCCGTCGAAGCCCTTCCACAGGTCGCTGATGTCCGTCAGCAGCCCGCGTTCGGCGAAGAACTGCATGCGGTAGCCGGCGAACCACATGAACACGTCGTCCGGCTGGCCCTGCAGGTAGCGGTTGATGTTCTCCTGGAACGTGTTGTGGTCGACGGTGTTGACCTCGACCGTCTTCTTGGACTTCTTCTCAAACAGGTCGAACGCGTCCTGGAACGCCTTGCGGGGCACCTCGTCGGAGGCGTTGGATCCCAGGGTCACGGTCTTGCCGTCGCCGCCCGGGCCGCTTCCGCAGGCGGCGAGCAGGGTCGGCAGGGTGACGGCACCGGCGCCCAGAGCGGCTCCTCGCAGCAGACTCCGGCGCGTCATCGGTGGTGCGGTGGTGGGGCGGCCTACAGTCCTGCTGGCAGAAGATGAGGCGCTCATCGCTCCCCTTCCGTGGAGTGTTAACCAAACACAACCGAACGAAGATTGTGGGATCACACCTCCACCCACCGGCACTGTCAAGGGTTTTGACCGAGTGTCAGCCAACTGTTACCGCATCTCTTCCGACAGAAGCGAACAAGCTCTACCGTAAACGCTCGTGTGACGCGTCCATGACCCAACACGTTCGCAGCACCCCACCCAGAGGAGTGGATCCGATGCGGAAACTCCCATCCGCACGAAGAGCCGCCAGGCCGTACGCGCGCGCGGTGATCGGTGCCGCGGGAGCGGTCGCGCTCTGCGCGGCCCTGACCGCGCCGGCCGTGGCGGCACCCACGGGAACCCAGACGCAGAGCGCGACCGCCGCCGCGAAGCCGGCGGCCCAGCAGAAAACCCGGCCCGCCGCGCAAGCGGAGGTCCGGCTGCCCGACGGACTGGCGAAGACCCCGCCGATGGGCTTCAACAACTGGAACTCCACCCACTGCCGGGCGGAGTTCGACGAGGACATGGTCAAGGGCATCGCCGACATCTTCGTCGAACGGGGCCTGAAGGACGCCGGCTACGAGTACGTGAACCTCGACGACTGCTGGGCCCTCCCCGAGCGCGACGCGGACGGCAAGCTCGTCCCCGACCCCGTGCGCTTCCCCGACGGGATCAAGGCCGTGGCCGACTACGTCCACTCCAAGGGCCTGAAGATCGGCATCTACACCAGCGCCGGCACCAAGACCTGCAACTCCGCCGGCTTCCCCGGTGCCCTCGGGCACGAGGAGAGCGACGCGATGCAGTTCGCCGAGTGGGGCATCGACTACCTCAAGTACGACAACTGCAACAACCAGGGCGTCGACGCGATCCAGCGCTACACCAAGATGCGCGACGCGCTGCAGGCCGCCTCCGAGACCACCGGCCGGCCCATCGTCTACAGCATCTGCGAGTGGGGCCAGAACAAGCCGTGGGAGTGGGCGGCGGACGTCGGCCACCTGTGGCGTACGACCGGTGACATCAGCGACAACTGGTCGAGCATGCTCGGCATCATGAAGCAGAACCTGCCGCTCGCCGAGTACGCCGGCCCGGGCCGCTGGAACGACCCGGACATGCTGGAGGTCGGCAACGGCGGCATGACCGACACCGAGTACCGCACGCACTTCTCGATGTGGTCCATCATGGCGGCGCCGCTGCTCATCGGCTCCGACCTGCGCACCGCCGACGAGGCGACGTTCGAGATCCTGGAGAACACGGACGTCATCGCCGTCGACCAGGACCCGCTGGGCAAGCAGGGCGCGGTGGTCACCTCCGAGGGCGGCCGCTGGGTCGTCTCCAAGGAGATGGCCGACGGCAGCCGCGCCGTGGCGCTCTTCAACGAGTCGAACGCGCCGCAGCGCATCTCCACCACCGCGGAGGCCGTCGGCCTGCCCGCCGCGGAGGGCTACCGGCTGCGCGACCTGTGGCAGCACGCGGACTACAACACCGGCGGCGAGATCTCCGCGTCGGTGCCCGCGCACGGCACCGTGCTGTACCGCGTCTGGCCCGGTGACGGCGCCGGCTCCTACCCGCCGGCCGCCGAGTTCGGCGTCGACTCCGCGCCGTACGTCGAGGCGGGCGGCGAGGCCGAGGTGACGACGACGTTCCGCAACACCGGCATCACCCCGGCGAATAACGTCGGCGTCGCGCTCGACGCCCCCGCCGGCTGGCAGGTGGAGACCGGCTCCCCCACCACCGCGAAGAAGGTGGCGCCCGGCGGCGAGCTGACCACCACCTGGCAGCTCACCGCCCCCGCGGACGCCGCCACGGGCCGGCAGGAGTTCCCGCTGACCGCCGACTACGCGGCGCCGTCCGGCCAGGCGGTGTCGCTGACCTCGGCGGGCACCGCGTACGTGGTCGCGAGCCCGCCCGCGGGGACGACGTACGCGAGCGACTGGGAGTGGCTGGACGCCGGCAACGGCTGGGGTCCGGTGGAGCGGGACACCAGCGTCGGCGAGCAGCAGGCCGGCGACGGGAAGCCGCTGACGATCGGCGGCGAGACGTTCGCCAGGGGCCTGGGCGTGCACGCCGCCAGCGACATCGGGTTCTACGCGGGCCGGGAGTGCGAGACGTTCGACGCCCGGGTCGGGCTGGACGACGAGTCCGGGAACAACGGCTCGGTGTCCTTCGAGGTCTGGGCGGACGGCGCCAAGGTCGCGGACTCCGGCGTGCTGACGAGCGACGAGCCGGCGCAGCCGCTGTCCGCGGACATCGGCGACGCGCAGACCGTACGGCTCGTCGTCACGGACGGCGGCGACGGCGTGGACTACGACCACGCCGACTGGGCGGACGCGCGGTTCACCTGCTGACGCCCCGCCGCGCACCGCGCTGAGAGAGGGCGGGTGCGCCGCCGCGCCTGACGCACGC
>NZ_JACBXC010000236.1 GCF_013870535.1 Streptomyces phytophilus
AGCCCCAGGCCGCCCAGCCCCAGGCCGCCCAGCAGCCCGCGGCCCCGCAGCCGCAGCCCGCGCCCCCCATCGCGTACGGCTACCCTCCGGCGTTCACCCTCCCGCCGCAGGGGCCCCAGTTCATCGGCCGCTGACCGCCGCCCGCGGGCTCACGTCTTGGACTTGAAGCCCCGCCCCCACACCAGCCCCCAGCCGTAGAGCCGGTCCAGCTCCGACTGGAACCCGTAGACGTACCGCACCTCGCGCCGCACCGTCAGCTCGCCCTTCTTGTTCTCGATCAGCAGCACCGCGCACGAGCGCGCCTCCGGCGCCCGCTCGTCGAGCGCGATCTCCACCCGCGGGCCGCTGGACGGGTAGAGCGTGACGACCGCCTGGGTGCGGTCGAAGGCGGGCGTGCCGTCGTAGATGTAGACGAAGACCAGCAGCCGCCGGAAGGCGTCCTTGTGGTCGAGGTTGACGTACACCGTCTCGCCGGAGCCCGAGCCGAACCGGTCGTCACCGCTGAGCTTGATGTACGGCGCGTCGTTGATGTCGCCGAGGAGGTTGCCGAGGGGCTGCACCACGCCCCGCGTACCGTCCGCCAGTTCGTACATGCACGCCAGGTCGAGGTCGACGTTGACCACCGCCGGGCCCTGCGCCTGCACCACCTCGGGCCGGAAGAGCTTCGCGGGGTGCAGCAGCGTCCCGCCGCTCCTGCGGGTGCGGCCGCCGAGGTCGGAGGTGCGCATGCGCCAGGAGAGGTTGATGCGCAGGTTGCCGGTGTCGGATCCCTGCTTGGTCAGCGAGAGCAGCGGCTTGCGCTTGGTGAGCTGCACCGAGTACGACGCGCCCGCGCTGTCGAACTGCGGCACCCCCTCCCGCCGCCAGTTGCCCCAGAACGACACCCCGCACCCCCAGGCATGAGAAAACCCCTCGGGACCGGCCGGACGACCGGCCCCGAGGGGAATCCTTCCGCATCTCGGACCGCGCGGAACCTACACGCGGGAGGGAAGCTCCTTTTCGGCCGGTTCGTCGTCTCCCCCTCCCCCGCCGCCTTCCTGCGCGATGCGCCGGTTGCGGCGGACGGAGGAGTAGAAGGAGAGGGCGATGAGGGCGACCCCGATGCTGCCGGTGATGACCTCGTGGATGTGCCACTTGATGGTGATCAGCAGGATGGTCGCCAGCGCGCCGATCGCGTAGTGCGCGCCGTGCTCCAGGTACACGTAGTCGTCGAGGGTGCCCTGCCGGACCAGGTAGACCGTCAGGGACCGCACGTACATCGCGCCGATGCCCAGGCCCAGCGCCATCCAGAAGATGTGGTTGGTGATGGCGAAGGCGCCGATGACGCCGTCGAAGGAGAACGAGGCGTCCAGCACCTCCAGGTAGAGGAACATGAAGAACGCGGCCCTGCCCGCGAGCCCCACGGCGGTCGGCTCCTTGCCGGAGCGCTTGGCCGCCTCCTCCGCCTCGTGCTCCCGTTCCTCCTCCTCTTCGAGCTTGTTCTCGAAGTGCCCGGACAGCCCGCCGACGATGAGGTACGTGATGAGGCCGGCGATGCCGGCGGACATGACCGTCCCGGATTTGTCCGCATGCCCGCCGCCGTGCTGGATCGCACTGGTCGCGATCGTCATCGCGGTGGTCAGCAGCACGATCAGGGCGATGCACACGGAGATCGCGTCGATCCGGCCGACCTTCGAGAGCGGCTTCTCGATGAACGGGATCCACTTGTGCTCCCGCTCGGCGAAGAGGAACTCAAGGAAGATCATCAGCAGGAACATCCCGCCGAACGCGGCGATCGACGGATGCGCGTCGGTGACCAGTTGCTCGTAGCGGTCGGGGTCGTCCAGGGCCAGGTCGACGGCCTCGATCGGCCCGACCTTGGCGGTGATCGCGACGATCGCCACGGGGAAGACCAGGCGCATACCGAAGACGGCGATGAGGATGCCGATGGTGAGGAAGATCTTCTGCCAGAAGGCGTTCATCTTCTTCAGCACGCCGGCGTTGACGACCGCGTTGTCGAAGGAGAGCGAGATCTCCAGGATGGAGAGCATCGCCACCAGGACGAACGCCTCCCACCCCCAGAAGATCGCGGCACAGGCGAGGCCCGCGGCGGTCACCGCGAAAGACCAGCCGAAGGTTTTCAGCACCACTGGCAGTCGTCCATTCTCATCGTGTGTCCGTCCGTCTCCGCGGCGCTGCACGGCACCGGGCTTTCGTCACCGTACCCGCACGGTTCACCCGGACCCGGCACGTACGTCGTGCCCCCATCTTCCCCGGCGGTGTCAAGCCCCGACACTTCCCGGGTCCGGAAGCGTCAGGAGCCGCACCGCTGCCGGATAGTGCGGGAATCGGCCCCGCGGGCCCACCCTGCCGAACACCCGAACGAACATCGTCCCGCGCGGCCGGGGCCGCCGACCGGGGCCGCCAACCGGGGGCCGCCGGGGACGTCAGGCCGCGGCGAGGTCCTTCAGCGCGGTGACGTACTCGTCGATGTCGCGGGCGTCGGGCAGGTCGTTGACGACCGTCCAGCGGACCGTGCCCGCGGTGTCGATGATGAACGTGCCACGGACCGCGCAGCCCTTCTGCTCGTCGAGGACGCCGTACGCGCGCGCGGTGGCGCCGTGCGGCCAGAAGTCGCTGAGCAGCGGGTAGCCGAAGCCCTCCCGGTCTGCGAAGACGCGCAGGGCGAAGGGCGTGTCGCAGGAGACGGCCAGGAGCTGGACCTCGTCGTTGACGAAGGCGGGCAGCCGGTCGCGCAGCGCGCACAGCTCGCCCGTGCAGACGCCGGTGAAGGCGTACGGGAAGAAGAGGAGGACGACCGCCCTCTCGCCGCGGAAGTCCGAGAGCCGCACGGTCTCCCCGTGCTCGTTGCGCAGCGCGAAGTCCGGCGCCTCGGCGCCGGGCGCGAGGGCCTCGATCCCGTCCAGTGCCATCCCTGACCTCCGGTCCTGTCGGCCGGCCGAACCCGTACCGGGTCACGAGCGTACGGCGGGGGCGTGCTCCGCTCCCCGCCGGGATCCCGTCGCGCCCGCCGGGACCCGGCCGCGCGGTGGTCCCGGGACCGCCCGGGCAGCCCCGGCGGGACCGTCCGAGCAGTCCCGGTGAAGGGCGTGTCAGCGCTTGGTCGAGCGGGCCCCCTTCGGGGTGACCAGGCGGCTGCCGCTCCAGTCCTTGCCCGCGTTGATGCTCTTGGTCTGGGCCAGACCTGCGGTCTGCGCCGCCTCGCCGATGTCGCTGGGCTCGACGTAGCCGTCACGGCCGGTCTTGGGCGTCATGAGCCAGACCGGGGCGCCTTCGTCGATCATGGTGGTGGCGTCCACCAGCGCATCCGTCAGATCGCCGTCCTCGTCGCGGAACCAGAGCACGACGGCGTCCGCGACGTCGTCGTAGTCCTCGTCCACGAGGTTCTGCCCGGTGATCGATTCGATGGCCTCGCGAAGCTCCTGATCGGTGTCGTCGTCGTAACCGATCTCCTGGACCACCTCTCCGGCCTGGAAACCCAGCCTGGTGGCGGGGTTGGTCCGCTCCTCCGCGTGGTCCGCGGTCGCGCTCACGGATTGCCTCCTGCTCGTGTGCCTGTGTCTTCCGATGTCTCCGAAATCAGCATCACACCCGCGCGCACGCGAGGCGATGGGCGTAGTCCACACGTGCCGGGCGAATCGCGCAAGTACCCGGCGGCCGATCCCGCCCTATGGAGGGCACCCCTGGACCAGGGGGCGCAGTCCCGCGCGTTGCCTGCGGGTACGCTGGCGATCAGCCTGTACGCCCCCTCCACGGCCGTCCCGGTGGAACCTCGGTGGAGGGAATGCAGGGTTACCAAACAGTAGAGATGACGTGGCCGCAACCGCGGTAGACGATGGGAATCAGCGCGAGACCTCTCATCCGCGAGCAGTCCGATTACCGATACGTACAGCAAAGGGGCAGCGTGGCTTCCGGATCCGATCGCAACCCGATCATCATTGGCGGCCTTCCCAGCCAGGTCCCGGATTTCGATCCCGAGGAGACCCAGGAGTGGCTCGACTCGCTTGACGCGGCGGTCGACGAGCGCGGCCGGGAACGGGCCCGCTATCTCATGCTCCGCCTCATCGAACGCGCCCGCGAGAAGCGTGTGGCCGTACCCGAGATGCGCAGCACGGACTACGTCAACACCATCGCCACCAAGGACGAGCCGTTCTTCCCCGGCAACGAGGAGATCGAGCGGAAGGTCCTCAACGCGACCCGCTGGAACGCGGCGGTGATGGTCTCCCGGGCCCAGCGCCCCGGCATCGGCGTCGGCGGCCACATCGCCACCTTCGCCTCCTCCGCGTCCCTCTACGACGTGGGCTTCAACCACTTCTTCCGCGGCAAGGACCGCGGCGACGGCGGTGACCAGGTCTTCTTCCAGGGCCACGCCTCGCCCGGCATCTACGCCCGCGCGTTCCTCCTCGACCGCCTGAGCGAAGCGCAGCTCGACGGCTTCCGGCAGGAGCACTCCAAGGCGCCCCACGGCCTGTCGAGCTACCCGCACCCGCGGAACATGCCGGACTTCTGGGAGTTCCCGACCGTCTCCATGGGCCTCGGCCCGCTCGGCGCCATCCACCAGGCGCGGATGAACCGGTACATGCAGGCCCGGGGCATCGCCGACACCTCGAACTCGCACGTGTGGGCCTTCCTCGGCGACGGCGAGATGGACGAGCCGGAGTCGCTGGGCCAGCTGTCGCTGCCCGCCCGCGAGGGCCTGGACAACCTCACCTTCGTCGTGAACTGCAACCTCCAGCGGCTCGACGGCCCGGTGCGCGGCAACGGGAAGATCATCCAGGAGCTGGAGTCGTACTTCCGCGGCGCCGGCTGGAACGTGATCAAGCTCGTCTGGGACCGCTCCTGGGACCCGCTGCTGGCGCAGGACCGCGACGGCGCCCTGGTCAACAAGCTGAACACGACGCCCGACGGCCAGTTCCAGACGTACGCCACCGAATCCGGCGCGTACATCCGCGAGCACTTCTTCGGCGACGACCTGCGGCTGCGCCGCATGGTCGAGGAGATGACCGACGACCAGCTGCTCCACCTCGGCCGCGGCGGCCACGACCACCGCAAGGTCTACGCCGCCTTCGAGGCCGCCGTGGCGCACAAGGGCCAGCCCACCGTCATCCTCGCCCAGACGATCAAGGGCTGGACCCTCGGCCCGAACTTCGAGGGCCGCAACGCCACGCACCAGATGAAGAAGCTCACGGTCGAGGACCTCAAGCGCTTCCGCGACCGGCTGCACCTCCCCATCCCGGACAAGGACCTCCAGGACGGCCTCCCGCCGTACTACCACCCGGGCCGGGACTCCGAGGAGATCCAGTACATGCACGACCGCCGGCAGGCCCTCGGCGGGTACGTGCCGACGCGCGTGGTGCGCTCCCAGCCGCTGAAGCTGCCGGACGACAAGACCTACGCGGCCGTCAAGAAGGGCTCCGGCACCCAGGCGATCGCCACCACGATGGCGTTCGTCCGGCTGCTCAAGGACCTGATGCGGGACAAGGAGATCGGCAAGCGCTTCGTGCCGATCGCGCCCGACGAGTACCGCACGTTCGGCATGGACTCCTTCTTCCCGAGCGCCAAGATCTACAACCCGCTGGGCCAGACGTACGAGTCCGTGGACCGCGAGCTGCTCCTCGCCTACAAGGAGTCGTCCACCGGCCAGCTCCTGCACGACGGCATCTCCGAGGCCGGCTGTACGGCCGCGCTGACCGCCGCCGGCACCGCGTACGCCACCCACGGCGAGCCGCTGATCCCGGTCTACGTCTTCTACTCGATGTTCGGCTTCCAGCGCACCGGCGACCAGTTCTGGGCGATGGCCGACCAGCTCGGGCGCGGCTTCGTCATCGGCGCCACCGCCGGCCGCACCACCCTCACCGGCGAGGGCCTCCAGCACGCCGACGGTCACTCCCAGCTGCTGGCGTCGACGAACCCGGCGGCCGTGGCGTACGACCCGGCGTTCGGCTTCGAGATCGCCCACATCGTGCAGGACGGCCTGCGGCGGATGTACGGCTCCTCGCCGGAACACCCGCACGGCGAGGACGTCTTCTACTACCTGACCGTGTACAACGAGCCGATCGTCCACCCGGCCGAGCCGGAGAACGTCGACGCCGAGGGCATCGTCAAGGGCATCCACAAGCTGGCGCCGGCGACGGCGGGGCAGATCCCGGCGCAGATCATGGCGTCCGGCGTGGCCGTGCCGTGGGCGCTGGAGGCCCAGCGGATCCTGGCCGAGGAGTGGGACGTACGGGCCGACGTGTGGTCGGCCACCTCGTGGAACGAGCTGCGCCGCGAGGCCGTCGAGACCGAGCGGCACAACCTGCTGCACCCGGAGGAGGAGCAGCGGGTGCCGTGGGTGACGCGGAAGCTCGCGGGGTCCGAGGGCCCGTTCGTGGCGGTGTCGGACTGGATGCGGTCCGTACCCGACCAGATCGCGCGGTGGGTACCGGGCACGTACCAGTCGCTGGGCGCGGACGGCTTCGGCTTCGCCGACACCCGCGGCGGGGCGCGGCGGTTCTTCCACATCGACGCGCAGTCGATCGTGGTGGGGGTGCTCACCGAGCTGGCGAAGGAGGGGAAGCTGGACCGCTCGGTGCTGAAGCAGGCGATCGACCGGTACCAGCTCCTCGACGTCGC